>JAAYBL010000055.1 GCA_012718945.1 Bacteroidales bacterium | reverse complement strand
GACTGTATCGGAAAAACTTCGTTGAGCATCAAAGAAGCGCAGTTTGGGGTAATCGGCCTGAGCGATTTCCTGATTCGCATTGTGGGAAAGCCTTACCGAATACTCCATATTAGACTGACCGGCGGCCAACCACACCTCTCCAACCAAGATATTCTTTACGACGACGGTGTTTGACCCATCCTTGGCAACGGTTGCAGCCTGAGACCCAGTTTCAACACCACTCCCCGTCACTGTCATCGTAACAGGTTTCGCCGATTTTTTCACCGGTTGCATCCAAACTTCCCAACGGCCTTCTTCATCAGCCACCGTCATTTGCACCTGATTCAACAAGCGCACCGTTACTTCTTCTCCCCTATCTGCTTTTCCCCAAATGTGTACAGGCTGACCTTGCTGCAACACCATGTTGTCCGACAAAAGAGAGGGCAACGTTACAACACTGTAGGCCGGCCAGAGAAACGACAGGAACAACAACACGGAAAGAGCAATACGGAGTGATTTCGCAGAAAACATCATACATATCAATTATAAAGCCCAAAATTAGGGATTATGATTTAGTTTTCGCGCCTCAAATTCCTTTTTAGATAAATCATATTTCACCTCATCGTCGTACAAAACAAATAGATCACCATCAGGCAAATATCTGTCTATCATATCTTCCTGCTCATCCGCGAGCAACAACAAATCCAGGAAGCGCTTTTTATTTTCAGTGACCTTTTCGATTCTCATATTTGAGAGGATTTCTATTTATTGTAAACAGCTCATTTCTGGTTTTGAATAGTCCCTTCTTCATCAATAAGCTCAATTTTCGGATTATTGGCACGATCAATGTATATTTTGATCCTTGGATTCCCTTTACTGTCATTGATAAATAATCCAACATCTTCATTCATCCTTTTTCCAACAAACATACGGTCTTCAGGCAGCAAACCACCCTCCTTCATATTTTGATAGGCCGCCGATTTATCCTTACCATCCTTCAATTGTTGAAAATCTTCAAAGGCCTTACTCCTTTCTTCGTATCCATCCTCTTTAGGATAATCCCAGAATTGCATGCCATATGTTCGGGCATTTTTTTCAGTATTCTCAATGTATTGCAGTTGCATTACCTGGTCATCCCTGTATTTATCAACCGAGAGCACCAATCCAGCTTCCGTGTCATTGCCGTCATACACCAAACCGCCACATTCGTCACCAACTGAATTGAAAAGAATCAACCCTGCTTGTCTATCTCTTTTAGGTAGTGGTTTCCCATTTACAATGCCCTGATGCTGCCTTTTGCTATTGCTGATTACCAATTTCAAATCGCCATTGCTTTCAACAATATTAATGCGCTCCACGGAAATTTCTTTAAAACGTTTTTCAGTAGACTGGCTTGTCATGTAAATAATGATTCCTATCAAAGCCACGGTCAAAAACCCCGAATAGACCTTTAAAAACCTTACTTCCTTTTTTATCTTATCATTCATGCTCGCTATTTTTGGGTAACCATTACCAATACATGTGTAAGCAATCGAGGGCTATTCATCACAGATAGAACCATGTATTTCGATAAAACCTACCAAAAGTACTCGATTTTTCCTACATTCGTACGTTTTTTCATCCTAGAAGTCAACGTTTGACAGATTAATCCTGTCAATTAACGAGCGTCCCAAAAATACCGTAAAAACAATTCCTGCTATAACCGTAATGAAAACAACCATGCCTTCTATCTTCAGATGTATCCTTCTTTCGCTGCTATTGATTGGAACAACAACCCGAATGAACGCTCAGCGTCATGTTGACGAACTCGACCGCGGACTGGTCACAACCATCGCTCAGAACGGCAATGGGAACTTTATCAGTTGGCGTGTTTTGGGTGAAGAGCAGTATGATGTGACGTATAATCTCTACGCTGACAACGTAAAAATAGCCTCCGGACTGCACGTATCCAACTACGTTCACACGGCCGGAACAGCCAACACCAGCTACCAGGTGAGTCCGGTGGTTCGGGGCGTGGAAGGCGACAAATGCACGGCAGTAAAACGCTGGAACGGTGCCGACAAGTACTCGTATACCGGCTTTACCACTGGTTATCTGGATATTCCCGGCCAGACTGTGACAGACCGTGCAGGGCTCGACGCTACATCAACCTATGAATTCAACGATGTAGTGGCTGCCGATGTAAACGGAGACGGCAAGCTGGAACTCATCTGCAAACGCAACTATACGGGCGACACCCGTCTCACCAGCAACACCACCTGCTTCCATCGCATCGAAGTGCTCACCCTCACGGGCGAACGCCTTTGGTGGATAGACCTTGGTCCCAACATGCAGGCCGGCCCCGACGAACAATGGGATGCCATCGCCTTTGACTGGGATTTGGATGGCAAAGCAGAAGTATTGATGCGTGGTGCCGATAACATGATTATCCATAAAGCAAATGGAACAACCGACACCATCGGCGACAACCCTTCCTACGACTCCCGCACGGTGAGCAATACACAATACACCAGCGTGGGCAATGAATACCTCCTGTATATCAATGGAGAAACAGGTGACCCCTATCCCATCGGCG
>JAAYBL010000007.1 GCA_012718945.1 Bacteroidales bacterium | reverse complement strand
TTATGAGACCTAAAAAAACATACTTTTGTCGCGATTTCTTGAATGAACACCAAAACAACATACCATGGGACGGTTGATGCAACGGGTCCGCGAAGGACACTACCTGGTCTCTGATGGAGCCTGGGGGACTTTTTTACAAGCAAAAGGTTTAAAACCAGGGGAATGCCCCGAACAATGGAACATTGATCACCCTGACGAAGTAGAAGACATCGCCAAGCAATACGTACTGGCCGGTGCCGACATGGTGGAAACCAACAGCTTTGGCGCCAACCGCTATAAATTGGAGTACTTCGGCTTCGAAGACAACGCCTATGCCCTCAATAAAGCCGCTGCCGAGTGCTCCAGAAGGGCCGTTGGCCCCGATGGACTGGTGCTGGGGTCCGTTGGTCCAACTGGTAAATTCCTTATCACAGGTGAAGTGACCGAAGAACAACTCACACAAACCTTTGAAGAACAGACTCATGGCCTGCGCAACGGTGGTGCCGATGCCATCATTATCGAAACCATGACCGATCTGGAAGAAGCCATCATCGCTGTCAAAGCAGCCAAATCGACAGGCCTGGATGTGGTGTGTACCATGACCTTCGATCTCATGCCAGACGGCAGTTATCGCAGCATGATGGGGGTGGCGCCGGCCGAAATGGTCGAGCCCTTGTTGGAGGCAGGAGCCGATATTATTGGCAGCAACTGTGGCAACGGTTCGGCCGGCATGGTGGCCATTGTCAACGAAATTCGGACAGTCAACCCCACTGTACCCATTCTTATACACGCCAACGCCGGTATGCCCCTCTATGAAAACGGTCAAACCGTGTTTCCCGAGACACCGGCCATTATGGCTAGCCATGTCGATGCCTTGCTCGAAGCTGGCGTCAACATCCTGGGTGGCTGCTGCGGTACCAGTCCTGATCACATTCAGGCCATCAGGGAAAGAATAAATGTAAAAAGTACACCCAAAATGACCCTTGTTTAAGTCAAATAAACTATCTTAGTCGCCGCAACCGATACCGACCAGTAAAAACCCTAATTCAACTCGCTATGAAAAAAATGCATCTAAGCCTGATGGCCCTGCTCATGCTGGCCTCAGCCGCCGTCTTCGCCGCTGATAAAGCCGAAGTCGTCGTACGGACCGATCAGGCCGGCAGCACCATCAGTCGTCACATTTACGGCCATTTTGCCGAACACCTTGGTAATTGCATCTACGGAGGCATCTGGGTGGGTGAAAACTCTCCCATTCCCAATACCAACGGTTACCGCAACGACATCATTGCTGCACTTAAAGAAATAAAAATTCCCAACTTGCGCTGGCCGGGAGGCTGTTTTGCCGACGAATACCATTGGAAAGACGGTATCGGTCCCAGGAACGAGCGCCCTAAAATGATCAACACCCACTGGGGTGGTGTTGTCGAAGACAACTCCTTCGGTACCCATGAGTTTCTGAACTACTGCGAATTGCTTGGCACCGAGCCTTATGTCTGTGGCAACGTGGGCAGTGGCACCGTAGAAGAAATGTCCAAATGGGTAGAATACATCACCTTTGACGGTGAATCCCCCATGGCCAACTTGCGTCGTGAAAACGGACGTGACAAACCTTGGAAAGTCAGTTTCTGGGGTGTGGGCAACGAAAACTGGGGCTGCGGAGGCAATATGACCCCCGAACACTACTCAGATCTCTACCGCAACTATGCCACCTATTGCCGCAACTATGGCGACAACCGCCTGCTGAAGATTGCCGGTGGGGCAAATTCCTCCGACTATAACTGGACAGAAGTCCTGATGAGAAACGTTGGTGCCGGCCAAATGTGGGGCCTTTCCTTACACCACTACACGGTGCCCAAAGGTTGGGGGCCTGGTGGCAAAGGCTCAGCCACGCAATTCTCCGAAGACGAATACTTCACCACCATGGAAAAGGCACTGTTTATGGACGAGCTCATCACCAAGCACGCCGCCATCATGGACAAATACGATCCCAGGAAACGCGTCGCCTTCTGCGTAGACGAATGGGGTGCCTGGTACGATGTTGAACCCGGTACCAACCCCGGCTTCCTCTACCAACAGAACACCCTGAGGGATGCGTTGCTCTGCGCCACCACCATGAACATTTTCCACAAGCACAGCGACCGCGTCCGTATGGCCAACATAGCTCAGATGGTCAATGTGCTCCAGGCTATCGTGCTGACCAAGGATGATAAAATGGTGCTTACACCCACCTACCACATCTATAATATGTACAAGGTACACCAGGACGCCACCAACCTGCCCATCGAACTGCTCTCACCATCTTATTCCGTAGGAACCCGCAACTTGCCCGCTTTGAACGTCAGTGCTTCCAAGGATGCCAATGGTGTCATTCATGTCTCCATTGTCAACCTGGATCCCAAAAAAGCCATCAGCACCAACTGCAGCCTTGGTCAGGTAGCTGCCAAGTCTGTCAGCGGCCAAATTGTGACTGCCGCCGACCTGGCTACCTTCAACAGCTTTGAAAAGCCCAACGAAGTGGTTATGACTGATTTCAAGGGAGCTAAGTACAAGGATGGAGTCCTTTCTCTGACCATTCCCGCCAAGTCAGTGATCACCATCGCCCTTAAATAAGATTTTAACCCGGTAAATCGTTCACGTGTCCTTACAAGTGAGGAAACATGTGTTATTTAAGAGACTGTATATCAGATTTATAAATATATTGATTTGAAACCTGCAAAAAGCACTTGTATTTACAAGTGCTTTTTGTATTTTTGTAGTCTTATTACCTGTAAAACGCTCAACGTTCTATTCAAATTTAGCAAGCATGGCCGTAGTCATCATTATGCCCAAACAAGGGCAATCGGTTGAAAGTTGCATCATCACCGACATCAAACCCAAGGGCAGTACC
>JAAYBL010000006.1 GCA_012718945.1 Bacteroidales bacterium | reverse complement strand
GATCCTTTCAGAAACCTATGGAACGGTGCATCACACCTATGAAATCGACGGACGTGAAATCGCTTTCTTGCCCGATATTGTCAAACATCTGGGTGATCCATTTGTGGAAGGAGGGCTGATGGTTAATTTTGCTGTGATGAAGTTGGCGGCTGAACACCCGCAGGATGTTTTGCTTGGAGGTGATGGCAACGACCAGTTGTTTGGTACCACAGGTCGGGAAATCGCCCTTTATCTCCTCCTTAAGAAATGGGGACTGAGACCGGTAGTGGGCTTGATCAACCACCTGTTGTCTGGTGCGCCTTTTGACAGGAATGGATTGCCGTACAAGGTGTGGTTTCATACCGATAAAATGCTCCACTTGTTGGAGGGCGATACGTTTGGTTTTACACGGAAAAGCCTGTCTGATTTGGTGCAGAATCCCACCTGGGTAAAGCGTTGGCCTCGTCATCGGCTTGATTCGCGAAGCTTTGAGACGGCTTTTTTGCAGCACGCAGAGGTGGCAGACAGGGAAAAGACCATCAATCAGGTGATACTTTTCAAGGCATCAAAGTTGGCGGAAGGCTTTGGACAGTCGTTGTCATTTCCTTACATGGACCTTGAACTACAAGCCGTGGTTGAGGCCATGCCAGTGTCGTTGCGTTGGAAAGGCGATGGACTGTTGGCTATGGCCAGGGGACAGAATGTCTCCAAATATGCACTCAAGCATGTGTATAAGCCCTTGCTGCCAGAAGCCATCACCAATCGGAAAAAACAAGGTGGTTTTGCCCCCATGCCTCTATTTTTTGCTGACGCTGCTTTCCGGCAAACGGTACGTTCAACCATACTGGATTCGGATGTTTGTCGGGATTTTCTCAACAGACGCGCCGTAGAATCATTCCTTGACCACTATGACAACGAGGCCGGCAACCTGCAAGGATGGTTTTGGTACAGACAGAACAAGGCCATACAATTGTTCAACCTTTATACACTCGCACTTTGGTGGAATAGTTACATCAAGCGGGGCTGACGGGTATGGATGCAGTAAACAAGAAAACGGCAAAAGGATTGGTCTGGAGCTTGATTGACCGTTTCGCCGGCCAAGGTATCCAGTTTCTGATGAGCTTGGTGATTGCTCGCCTGGTGCTGCCGTCTGATTATGGATTGATTGCCATGTTGATGGTCTTTATGGCCATCGCTCAAACCTTTGTGGATAGCGGTTTTGGGTCTGCTTTGGTGCAAAAGAAAGACCGAACGGATGTGGACTTTTCCACGGTGTTTCTTTTCAACGGAGCCGTTGCGCTGGTGTGTTACCTCCTTTTATTCCTGGCTGCACCGCTGATTGCCTCTTTTTACCGTCAACCGGAGTTGGTACTTGTCACCCGGGTGGCAGGACTTACGTTATTAATCAACGCCTTGGGAGCTGTTCAGTTGGCCAGGCTGACCATCACCCTGGACTTTAAGAAAATTGCCGTAGCCACCTTGACCGGCGTAACCTTGAGTGGTGCGCTGGGTATCTGGATGGCGTACAAAGGACATGGTGTCTGGGCTTTGGTTGCTCAAACATTGACATTCAATGTGCTGTATAACGGTTTGCTGTGGGTGATTTCGGTTTGGAAGCCCAGTCTGGCTTTTTCCCGTTCTGCCTTCAAATCGCTTTTCTCTTTTGGATCCAAACTGCTGATGTCCTCGCTGCTACACACCCTTTATGTAAACCTCTATTCCCTGGTTATCGGTCGTCTGTTTTCTTCCAAGGATCTGGGGTATTACAATCGATCATCGGTACTGGCGATGTTTCCCTCTACCAATCTGTCCAATGTCATTTACAGGGTGGTATACCCAGTTCAGTGCCAGTTGCAGGATGATAAGGAGGCCATGGTGGCCCATTTTATTCAGTATGTCCGCCTTTCCTGCTACGTGATTTTTCCCATCATGATTGGGTTTTGTGTGTTGGCCGAACCGTTGGTGTTGGTGTTGCTTAAAGCCAAGTGGTTGCCAGCCGTGCCCTACCTGCAAATCTTGTGCCTTGCGTACATGTGGGATGCCATCATGAAACTCAATGGGGCTGTCATCAATGCCAAAGGACGATCTGACCTCTTTTTCAAGGCCGAGATTTATAAGAAAATCGTAGGATTCATCATCCTGGCGGCTACCGTACCATTCGGCATCAAAGTGATGTGTTATGGGTTGATTCTGTACGCTTTTGCTGACATCCGCATCATTTCGTTCTATACGCATCAATTGGTCGGGTTGAAACTGATGACCCAAATCAAGGCGATATCGCCGTCGTTAAGCCTGGCTGTGATGATGGGTGCCGTTGTCTGGTTGGCTTCTTGTTGCGTGGACAATCCCTGGTTGAAACTAGGCATTGGGGTGCCCTTGGGGGTGCTGCTCTACGTAGGTGCTTCAGCCCTTTTTAGTGTGCGTGAATTTGTGCACCTCAGGGGATTGGTTAAAGAAAAGCTCAAGATTTGAGTCTGACTGCGTAAAGCCGTCCCTGGTGACTGCCTGTGCTGCGTAGACGTTGTTCCACTTTATGCGTGAAAGCATAGTTTTTCAACCCCCAATCCGGTGAAATCAACAAGTCAGGGGGGGATTGAGAAACAAAGCGTTCTACGGCTATGTCCGGCCTCAATCGTTCCAGAAATCCAACCAAAAGTTCCACGTATGTATCCGGTGTAAATGGATGGATAATGCTAGGATCGTCAGCAATTTGTTTGGCCAGCACGGTGCCTTTGATGACCTGAAGCTGGTGCAATTTAATGGTGTCGAGGGGCAGTTGGCTCAACACATCGGCATGGTGCAACATGTCTTCCGGTGTTTCACCAGGTAATCCCAGGATTAGGTGGGCGCCGCTTAGCAAACCCCTTGAGGTCAGACGATGGAGGGCTTCTGCCGAGCAGGCATGGTCGTGTTGCCGGTTGATGCGGATCAGTGTCTTGTCCAGGGTGGATTCAAGCCCCAATTCTACCAAAACAAACACCCGCGTAGCCAAGGCCTCCAAATAGTCCAATAAGGGTTCGGGAAGGCAGTCCGGTCTGGTGCCAATAACCAGGCCAACCACGCCGGGTACGGCCAGGGCTTCTTCGTACAGGCTGATGCATTGGTCAACGCTTGCGTAGGTATTGGTATACGCTTGAAAATAGGCCAGGTACTTCATGGTGGGGTATTTCCTGGCAAAAAACCGTATACCATCCTCCATTTGTTCGGTGATCGTTTGGTTGATCAGCCCGTAGGAAGGATTGAAGGTTTGGTTGTTACAGTAGGTACAGCCGCCTCTACCTTTACTGCCGTCTCGGTTAGGGCATGTGAAGCCTGCATTGAGCGCGATTTTCTGCACTTTACCTTCGAGGTGTTCGGCCAGAAAGGAAGGGAAAGTACGGTAGAGGGGTGGGGCCTGCATGGGGATTGGTTTGTCCACAAAAGTACGGAATTTGCCTCGCACGTCCGCCCATTAGCGGGGTTTTTCGTACTTTTGCAACAGCCACGTGGCTGCCATAAAGTTCATGTACCCATGAAACGTATTGCGTTTAGTTTTTTATTAGTGCTTTCAGCTGGCTTGCTTCAGGCCGCTTACACACCTCTTAACCTCGATTCCATCATCGGAGGAACCTACAGGCCTGCTCCAGTGCCAGCCATTTACCCAATGGCCGATGCTCAGAGTTATGCGGCCCTTTCGCCAGATGGTCGTAAGTTGCAACGTTTTGATTATAAAACGGGTGCTCTCAAGGAAACGCTCATAGACCTTGACAAGGCCAAGGGCGAGTCATTGAAACAGATGATTGGATTCCAGTTCAGTCCTCAGGAAAATCGGTTATTGATCTGGGAAACCCGACAACCCGTTTATCGTCGTTCATGGGTAACAACCTACTATGTCTACGATAGGAAACGCGACCGTATTGAACCCCTGTCCGAGCGTCCCGATCAGCGGAACGCTTGCTTCTCACCCGATGGCCGTTCAATTGCTTTTTCGAGTGGTAATAACCTGTACATAAAGCGACTGGACTTTGGAAGTGAGTTGGCTGTCACGACGGATGGTTTACCCAATCACATCATCAATGGGACGGCCGATTGGGTCTACGAAGAAGAATTTTTGGTCACTGGGCTGTATGATTGGTCGTCCGACGGTCAATACCTGGCCTACCTCAAATTTGATGAATCCAACGTTGCTGACTACACGTTTCCGCTGTACGGAGCGTTTAGGTCAGGTAAGGAACAACCGGATTATTACCCCTCGTTCAAGACCTTCAAGTATCCTTCAGCTGGTGGCCGGAATGCCAATGTAAGCCTTCATGTATATCATTTGCAGACCCGTTCCAACCGTGCCTTGAGCCTTCCTGTCGATGCAGACACGTATTTCCCTCGTATTCGCTTCACGCGTAAGCAAAACCAGTTGGCCGTGATGAGCCTGAACAGGGGGCAAAACGTGTTCAAACTCTTCTTCCTTAATGTCAAATCGGGTGTGGCCACTCTGGCCCTGACGGATCAGAACGACACGTATGTTGATCCGGCCTATGATGCCATACAATTCACGACCCGTTATTTCACCTATCTGTCTGAAAAGAACGGTTACCGCCATTTGTACCTGTACAACGCCAATGGTAGCCCATTGAAAACCTTGACTGCAGGCAAATGGGATGTTATCCGCTATTTGGGTTGCGACACTGTCAATAACCGTTTTTACTACCAGGCTGCCAAGGAATCGCCCATGGAGCGTTCGTTGTGGCAGGTCGATCTCAAAGGAAAGACGATTAAGCTGGGCACAGAGGATGGAAGTACACAGGCTGTGTTCAACAGTGACTATAGCCTGTACGTCAAGACAAATTCGGCTCTCAACCGTCCTCCAAGAGTCAGTATTGTGGATTTGAAAGGCAAGGAATGGCGGGTTCTGACAGACAATGCAAGCCTCAAGCAAGCACTGAATACGGTCAGCCCCAATCGTAAGACATTCATAACCGTGCCTGCTGCTGATGGAACTCCACTTAACGGCTGGGTGTTGAAGCCGCCTGTCGTTGAACCAGGCAAGCGCTATCCAGCCATCTTGCTGCAATATAGTGGGCCTGATGCTCAGGAAGTGGTGGATCAGTTTTCCTATAATTGGGAATATTACCTTGCCGAACAGGGCTTTGTGGTGGTCAGTGTGGATGGCCATGGGACAGGAGGTCGTGGAGCCGATTTCCGTCGGTCGACCTATCGTCAGTTGGGTGAGTTGGAAGCCAAGGATCAAATCGCGGTGGCCAACTACCTTGCCAAACAACCCTGGATTGATGGCAATCGATTGGGTATTTGGGGCTGGAGTTATGGGGGGTATATCACGCTGTTGTCTTTGACATCACCCCATCATCCGTTCAAGGCCGGCATTGCTGTTGCCCCTGTGTGTGACTACCGGTATTACAACACGGTTTATACGGAGCGTTACATGCGCACGCCGGCTGAAAATGAGACGGGGTATAACGCTAATTCGCCTTTGCTCAGGGCTGGCTCGTTAACGGGGCGCCTGCTTCTGGTGCACGGTTTGGCAGATGACAATGTCAGGGCCAACCAGAGCCTGGATATGGCAGAAGCCCTCATACAGGCTGGTGTGCGGTTTGACACGCAGTTTTACCCAACCAGCAACCACAGCATCCTGGGCCAAACTTATCGTAAGCATCTCTACCACACCAAGGTGGAATTTTTCCTAAAAAACCTTTGACATGGATGAACATGTACGGAAACCTGATTGGTTGAAAATCAAATTGGGCGATACGGATCGATTCGCTGAAACAAGGCGCATCATCGGCCACGACTTACACACCATCTGCACCAGCGGACGTTGTCCCAATCAGGCCGAATGCTGGGGTAGGGGGACGGCAACCTTCATGATTCTTGGTGACATTTGCACCCGCTCTTGCCGCTTTTGCAACACAAAGACAGGCAGGCCTTTGCCTGTCGATAAGCAAGAACCGGACCGACTGGCAGCGTCTGTCAAAAAGATGGAGGTCAAACACATCGTGTTAACTTCGGTAGACAGGGATGATCTCCCTGATCTGGGTGTTGGGCATTGGGTGGAGGTTATACGTGCCTTGCGTCGCGAAAACCCCGGCATAACCATGGAAGTGCTGATTCCCGATTTTCAAGGTGAACCGGCGTTGATTCAACGCATCATCGATGAGCGACCTGAAGTGGTTTCTCACAACATGGAAACCGTGAAACGGTTGACACCAGAGGTGCGTTCAGCCGCCAAGTATGAACGGAGTTTGCAGGTGCTTGCTCAATTGGCTCAGGCTGGTATCCGCACGAAGTCAGGATTGATGCTGGGATTGGGCGAGACTGAAGCTGAATTGTTGGAGGTGATGGACGATTTGATTGCTGTCCGTTGCCAGGTGTTGACGCTAGGACAGTACCTGCAGCCCACCCGCCATCACTTACCGGTGCGGGCTTATATCCATCCAGATGATTTCAGACGGTATAAAGACATCGGCTTGGCAAAAGGCTTTGATATCGTGGAAAGTGGGCCCCTGGTGCGTTCATCCTACAGGGCCGAAAAACATCTTTGAGTGGGCGCCTGAACAATTCAGGTGAGTGATGTGTTTTTAGCATAAACCATCTCTTATAATGTTTCACACGCTGATTGCAAGGATAATGAGGCGATCAGAGGTTTGGTTACCTGTGGTGGATGATGAAGGGAATGTCATCGATAAGGTGCCCTTATGTGTCTCACAGGATCAGCCCGGTCGTTATCAACACGCGGTAGTACGTGTGTTGGTCTGGTATCAAGGCAAGCTTTATCTTAAGCCTCGCTCTGGCAAGACGTTGTTTGAACAAGGTATGGTTGATATTCCCCTTGAAAAGGTTCTACGTTTCGGTGAAAACATAGAGGAGGCACTGGCAAGTCTGTGCGGTGATGTGTCTTCATCGGCTGAGCCACGGTTTTTGCTTAAATACAAGCACGAAAACAAGGAAGGGCATTGGCTGATACTTTTATATGTTTTACCCTTGACTGACAACGATGAGTTAAACCGATTGGGGCACGATGGAAAGTGTTGGCCCATCCAACAGGTCAAGGCCAACAGTGGAAAAGGCTTTTTCAGTCGCATTCTGGAAGGCGAAATCCAATTGTTCAGCGACCTACTGTTTAGTGAAAGTGGACACTAAGGCTACGTATGGTTTTGTGAGTTCCACCCTTAGGTATAGAACAAAAAGAGACAGGGCTTTTTGGGTAGTTCTACGGCCTGTTTACGCCATTGAGCGACGGTCAGGGTTTTAATGCTGGCATCCATGCCTGTCAGGTCCAAGGCAACACAGATCCTGGTTTTGGGGGAGAGGGTGGCTATCATGTCGGCCAGGAGCAGGTTGTTGCGGTAGGGCGTTTCGATGACAAGATGGGTCATGTCTTCTGCGATGCCCCTTTGCTCCAGGCGTTTCAGCGTCTTTGTCCTGGCTTCTTTTTCCACAGGCAGGTAGCCTTCAAAAGCAAACCGTTGTCCATTGAAGCCTGATCCCATCAACGCCAGTAAAAGGGATGATGGCCCCACCAGGGGTACGACCGTGAAGCCCTTGGCCTGAGCCAGTGCCACAACATCGGCTCCGGGGTCGGCGACGGCTGGACAACCGGCTTCAGACATCAAACCGATATCATGACCAGCCAACAGAGGTGCCAGAAAGGTGGTTACTTCGGTGGGTGTGGTGTGTTTGTTCAGCACTTGAAAGCTGCAGGCGTCTATGTCAAAGTTTGGGTCGTTTTTCTTCAAGAAGCGTCTGGCTGTGCGTACATCTTCCACGATAAAATGCCTGATGGGTATGAGACAGGCCTTGTTGTAAGGTGGTAATACCTCATCCAGGGGGCCTTCAGACAAGGGGACTGGGAATAAGTAAAGTTTGCCAGACATGGGGTATGTATTTACACGCAAAGGTACAATTTATTATCTTTGCCAACCTAATAACCTGCCCGAATGAACTTGCCCCAAGCCTTTGAGATTACCATGAGGGAATTGCTCCAGGATGAGGCTGCGTCTTTTTTTGCAGCCCTGGATGAACAGCCTCCTGTTAGTGTCAGGTACAATCCGCAAAAAGGCGAATTGGCTGTTTCACACCTGTTTGAGACACTTAAGGATGGCCGGGTGCCTTGGGCTGACCAGGCCTATTACCTGGCCCAACGACCAGCGTTTACGTTTGATCCCTGTCTGCACGCCGGTTGTTACTATGTGCAGGAGGCCTCCTCCATGTTCGTAACACAGGCACTGAAGGTGGCCCTCCATCGTTTGTCCATAACAGGATATCCCTTGATGGCCCTTGATCTCTGTGCTGCGCCAGGAGGTAAGTCAACGCTGGTGCGCTCGCTGTTACCCGAGGATAGTTTGCTGGTCGCCAACGAGGTGGTTGGCAGTCGTGCTCGCATTTTGCAGGAAAACCTGACCAAATGGGGCTCTCCGTCGGTGATGGTAACCCAGAACGAAGCCGCCGATTTTGGCAAACTAGGTGCGCTGTTTGACTTGCTATTGGTGGATGCTCCTTGTTCAGGTGAAGGGCTGTTTCGTAAAGACGAAGGGGCTGTGGGGGAATGGTCACCCGATGCTGTCAGGCAATGTGCCATGCGCCAATCGTCCATCCTCAGGGACTGTCTTCCTGCCCTGAAACCTGGCGGCTATTTGATATACAGCACCTGTACTTACAACAACGAAGAGGATGAGGCCATGGTTCAATGGTTGGTTGAACAAGAAGGGCTCCTTCCTGTGCCGTTGCCTGTTGAGCCGGGATGGGGCGTTACCAATGCCTTGCCAACAGGGCACGTTGACTTGCCGGTGTACCGCTTCCTTCCACACAAAACAAAAGGTGAGGGTTTCTTTTTGTGCCTCCTGCAAAAACCCGAATCAGCTGTTATGCCAAGGGATTTTGAAACGGTCAGGTATGAAAAAACGGCCAAACAAAGCAAGCACGTTGTAAAGAAGCGTGAGGCGACTACGCTGATTCCCGATAAAGTGAAAAAGAGCCTGGTCAACCCCGATGCCTACCATTGGTCCACTACCAAGCAAGGATTGATCAGAGCCTTGCCTGTCAATTTGCTGTCGGAAATACTGTTTTTGGAAGGCAACTTGAGGGTGTTGCAAGCCGGGGTGACGGTGGGTGAAACCAAGGGCGAACAATTTCTGCCACATCCGGCGTTGGCCCTGTCTACAGCCCTTAACCGCGCCGCTTTTCCAGTCTGTGACCTTGACTTGAAGCAGGCTGTTGATTTTCTTCGTCGTGAAGCCCTGGTGTTGCCGGCCGATTGTCCTTTGGGGTGGGTGTTGGTAACCTATGCGGACAAGGCTCTGGGGTGGGTAAAAAACGTTGGCAACAGGGCAAATAATAATTGGCCGGTCGAATGGCGTATCCGTTCAAACAATCCGTTCGCCTGAGGTATTGGCAAACGGATTGTTCAACGAAAGAGTTATTCAGCAACCATGCGCATGGTCATGGTGATGTCCGACTTGGGTCTGTCAGCAGTGCCGGTTTGGCAGCGTTGGATTTGATCCACGATTTCTAAACCTTCAACTACTTCTCCAAATACGGTGTACTCGCCGTCAAGGAAAGGAGTGCCCCCAACAGTCGTGTAAACGGCTTTTTGTTCAGCTGTAAACCGACCTTTGTCTGGATTGAGCATGAATTCAGCTTCGGTTTTGGCAATCAGTTCCTTTTCCAAGGCATCCAACCCTGCTGTGTTGTTGTTGGCCTGCATGGCCTGAATGCTGTCTTTCTGAGCAAAGGCCAGGTTGTTGAAATGAGTACGCATGGCTTGTTGCACTTTCTGCTGTTCCATGCTTTTGAGTTCATTTTCTCCGTAGACCTTGCCCCAGACGATGTAAAATTGTGATCCCGAGGAGGCTTTCATGGGGTTGACCTGATCGCCGGTGCGGGCTGCCGAGAGGGCACCACGTTTGTGAAACAACTGGGGATAAACGATTTCTGCAGGCACTTGGTAGCCAGGTCCACCGGCACCAAGTTGGGCGTTGGCAGGTGCGTTCTTGGATTCAGGGTCACCACCTTGAATCATGAAGTCTTTGATGACACGGTGAAACATCAAGCTGTCGTAGAATTGAGATTCCACCAACTTGATGAAGTTGTCACGGTGTTGGGGCGTTTCGTCGTAAAGACGAACCTTGATAGTGCCATACGGCGTCTCGATTAAGACGAGGTTTTTGGTTTCTGTAGCTTCCATTGAGTGTGCGAATAAAACAAAAAGGGCACCGAACAAGGTGATACGTTTCAGGAAATCGGCTCGCTTCATACGGTGATTTTTTTAGATGAGCTGCAAATATACGCGTTTCTTTTTTAAATATTATGTAGTACTTTTGCTTTCTAATTCGGTTAACAGTCTTTAAAATAGCATTCATATGAAGCCTACTCTCTTTGTACTTGCTGCCGGTATGGGCAGTCGTTATGGCGGTTTGAAACAAATGGACGGTCTAGGTCCTGGTGGAGCAACCATTATGGATTATTCCATATACGATGCCCTGCGCGCAGGATTTGGTAAGGTCGTTTTTGTCATCCGTCATTCTTTTGAAGCTGATTTTGTGGCCACGGTGGTCGACAAGTACAAAGGTCATATACCGGTTGAAGTAGTTTTTCAAGAGCTGGATTACCTTCCTGAAGGGTACACCTGTCCCCAGGATCGTGTTAAACCTTGGGGTACCAACCACGCTCTCCTAATGGGCAAGGATGCCATCAAGGAACCATTTGCCGTCATCAATGCCGATGATTTTTATGGCAGGGAAAGTTTCAAAATCCTGGCCGATTGGTTGTCAACCAAGGCTGATTCCAAAAATACGTATTGCATGGTAGGTTACAGGGTAGGTAATACCCTCTCCGAAAGTGGATCAGTGGCTCGTGGTATTTGTGAAATGGATGCCAACGCTCACTTGACCACTGTGGTGGAACGTACCTATATCATCCGCGACAAGGATGGTAAGATCAAGTACAAAGATGAGAACGAGAACCTGTGTGAAGTGGGTGAAAATACGCCTGTATCCATGAATATGTGGGGTTTCACACCCGATTATTTCGAGCATTCTGAAAAAGCGTTCAAACTCTTTTTGGATGAAAATGCCAGCCAATTGAAGGCTGAATTTTTCATTCCATTGGTCGTTAACAACCTCATTGTAGCCGGTCAGGCCACCTGTACAGTGTTGGATACGCCATCCAAGTGGTTTGGCGTTACTTACGCTGAAGACAGACCGAGTGTCGTGGCTAAGTTGGAAGCACTGGTTGAGGCTGGTGACTACCCTGAGCACCTTTGGTAAGCAACGATCATGCTGTACACCCGGCTTAGGGAAACCTTCAAATCGGTTTTTGGCAAGGAAGGCGTATTATACACCGCTCCCGGAAGCCTGATCCTGCTTGGTGAGCAGGCTGATGAACTAAAGGGTTACGCACTGGCCGGTGCTGTTGAAAGAGTCACGGCTGCTGTGGTGAGAGAAAATCAGACAGACATAGCCCGCATTTATTATTTGGATACGGATGAGCTTGACGAGGTAACCTCGTCAAGCCTTCCCTCCAAACCCTGGTCCATGAGTTTATACGGGGTGATGTCCATGTTGAAGCAACACGGATTCCCCTTAAAAGGCTTCGATGCTGTTGTCGGTGGACTGCTCCCCAATCAAGTCTGTTTCTCTGGTTATTCTGCGCTAACGACCCTGGGATGTTTGGTTCTGAATGACATCAATCAACTGGGGTTTAGTCGCTTTGATATGGTTAAGTTGGCACTTGGGGCTGTTGTCCAATCATCAGGGCAGCCGGTAAGCGTCGTTCATCCCTTTGTCTCCTTATTCGGGAAGGCTGATCACCTGGTGAGGGTCAACACCCATACGCTGGAGTATGAATACATACCCTTTCCAGCTAATGACATTAACCTGCTCATGCTGGAAGTGCCCCGTCCATCAACAACCTACCTGGCAGAGAAGAATCATTTTGCCGGATTGTGTAAGGAGGCCAAACCCATCCTGATGCGCCATTACCCCGCATTGATCAAGTTGCCTGATTTGACATATGACCAAATGGAAGCGGTCAGCGATGACTTTCCGCCTCATATCCTGGCTGCCTGTCGGTACGCCTGGCATGAATACAACGCCACCCAAAAGGCCTGTGTCGCATTAATGGCGAATGATAGGGGGCGTTTTGGGGAGGCATTGAACGCCATGCAGCTTGCCTTGTTAGATTATCAACCTAATCCGCTGGAAGAAATGACCTTCCTCCTGGCTGCAGCCAAGGAGGCGAACATCCTTGGAGCTAAAGCCCTGGGCATGGGGCAGGCAGGTTGTACGTTAAACTTGGTGGAGGAAAAGGATGTACAGTCATTTACGGAGGGTGTGACCTCAAGCTACCGCAGGGAATTCGACAAGGATCTCAAAGTCCATCGTTTACATTTGGTAAACGGGGCAACGAAATTACCCTACTGATATCACCTTGTTCATATTGTATCGCGTACAAGATTTATTGGCTTGTACTTCGCTGTTTTTCGGCTACTTAGCGCCTACCTTATTGTATTCTTGGATAAATATAACAAGCTGTCAATCAGTGCAATAAGAAAATTTATTTGGTGTTTTGCTTTGTTTTGACCGCTGGATTGTTCATCTTTGTCCCAAGATAATTATCCATGCCAGAAAACACCTTATATCCTCACGTTTCCGTTGACTGCGTTGTCCTTGGTTTTGACGGTTCCCAATTTAACGTGCTTCTGCTCAAGCGAACAGGCATAGAAGGTTCTCAAACATTCAATGACCTTAAGCTTCCCGGTGGCCTGATTTTCTCCGATGAGAATCTGGATGATGCTGCACATCGCATTGTTGGGGAGCATATTAATACCAATGCACTGTTCCTGAAACAGTTTAAAAGTTTTGGTTCGCCGTCAAGAACCAGCCATCCCAGGGATGTTCATTGGCTTGAGAAGGCTGTTCAACTTAAAATCGGGCGCATCGTCACCATCGGTTACCTGGCTTTGCTTCGGATCAGTTCCACCCTGCGTTTCCACTCAAAGGACGTGCAGGCAATTTGGGTGCCGCTACAGCAGGTCGGCACGTTGGCTTTCGACCACAATCAGATAGTGGAGGAGGCGGTTCGAGAGGTTTGTGAAATAGTCGTAAGGGATCCCTCTACCGTATTTAATCTCTTGCCCAAGCGCTTTACAGCCTCTCAAATGCGCGTGGTGTACGAGGCTTTGTTTGGTCAACCCCTGGATGTGCGGAACTTCCACAAAAAGATGAGCCGTATGCCATACGTGGTGCCCCTGGATGAGTTTGAGAAACAAGTGGCTCACCGGGCTGCTCGTTATTACCGGTTTGATAAAAAGATTTATTTCAAGGTGTACGGTGGGTTTTACCCCGGCCGGTCATCGTTGTACGGACAATAATAGCAATAAATGATGTATCTATTAGGTTATGACATTGGAAGTTCATCTGTCAAGGCTGCCTTGGTGGATGTAGACAGTGGTAAACGGGTGGCTTCCGCCTTTTACCCTAAAACAGAGATGCCCATCCAATCGGTTAAACCGGGGTGGGCTGAACAAGACCCCGTAGGCTGGTGGAGCAACTTGCAGCTTGCTACAGCCGACGTGCTCAAACAAGCCTCCATCGACGGAAGTCTGGTGGCAGCCATCGGTATCTCCTATCAAATGCACGGTTTGGTATTGGTCGACAAGGATAACCAGGTCTTGAGACCCTCCATTATTTGGTGCGACTCCAGGGCTGTTCCCTATGGTGCAAAAGCGTTTGAGGAACTGGGGGAGAAATGGTGCTTGTCGCATTTGCTCAATTCTCCTGGGAATTTTACAGCAGCCAAGTTAGCTTGGGTCAAAGAACAGGAACCAGCCTTGTACGACAAGGTTCACAAACTGATGCTCCCTGGTGACTACATTGCCCTGCTGATGACTGGAGAAAGCACGACCACGGTGTCTGGTTTGTCAGAAGGTATGTTTTGGGATTTTAAGGAAGGCCGGGTGTCAGACACCTTGATGCGCTATTTTGGCTTTGATGCTTCCTTTATACCAGACATCAAACCAACGTTCTCAGTGCAAGGCCAATTGACGGCCACGGCAGCGGCCAGTCTGGGTTTGAAGGCTGGAACACCTGTCAGTTACAGGGCGGGTGATCAACCGAACAATGCCTTGTCGCTCAATGTGCTCAATCCGGGTGAGGTGGCTTCTACAGCCGGCACATCGGGTGTTGTTTACGGCGTGAACGGCAGTCCCGAATACGATCCGCTTTCGCGTGTGAACAGCTTTGCTCATGTCAACCACACGGCAGGTCTTCAAGTTTCCAAACCAGGTGAGGCTTTGCTCGAACGCATCGGTGTGTTGTTATGTATCAATGGTACCGGCATCCTGAATTCCTGGATGAAACGCACGGTGGCTCCAACCTTGAGCTATGAAGCCATGAACGATTTGGCTGCCACTTCCCGTATTGGTGCCAAAGGGCTTTCCATACTGCCTTTCGGCAACGGGGCTGAGCGTTTGCTTGCCAACGAAAACAGGGGTTGTTCCATCCATGGACTGCAGTTCAACCTGCACGGTCAGGCCGACCTCTTACGCGCCGCTCAGGAGGGCATTGTCTTCAGTTTTGCTTATGGCATGGAAGTGATGAACAACATGGGCATTCAGACCAACTTAATCCGTGCCGGATTGGCCAATATGTTCCTGAGTCCGCTTTTCAGGGATACTTTGGCCAACAGTACGGGTGCCACCATAGAATTGTTTGATACTGACGGTGCTGTTGGTGCAGCCAAGGGCGCCGGCATCGGCGCAGGCTTGTATGCATCGCCAGCTGAGGCTTTTGACAGCCTGCGTAAGCTGAACGTTGTCGAGCCCAAGTCTGCTGACAGGCAGGCCACTATCGAGGCCTATGAGCAATGGAAATCATACCTTGGCTGAATATCAATAAATAATCATTACAGTGATCATATATTAATTAACCATTAATAATTAACAACATGGCAACAAAATCTTATTTTCCCGGCATTGGCCAAATTCCCTTCGAAGGGAAAGCAAGCAAGAATCCCTTGGCTTTCCATTACTATGAACCTAACCGCATCGTTTATGGCAAACCCATGAAAGACTGGTTTAATTTTGCCATGGCCTGGTGGCATACCCTCTGCGCCGATGGTAACGATCCGTTTGGTGGTCCCACCATTCATCACCCCTGGAAAGGCGCCAGCGATCCCATCGAAGCCGGTAAGGCCAAAATGGATGCAGGTTTTGAGTTCATGCAAAAAATGGGTATCGAATACTACTGTTTCCACGATGTCGACCTGGTTTCTGAAGGCGATTCCATTGAAGCATACGAAGCCAACTTGAAAGCTATGGTAGCCTATGCCAAGCAAAAACAAGAAGAAACCGGCATCAAACTGCTCTGGGGTACGGCCAACGTGTTCAGCCACGAACGCTACATGAACGGTGCCAGCACCAATCCCGACTTTGATACAGCTGCCCGGGCCATGGTCCAAATCAAGAACGCCATCGATGCTACCATCGCCTTAGGTGGTCGCGGCTACGTTTTCTGGGGTGGACGTGAAGGCTATATGAGCTTGTTGAACACCGATATGAAGCGTGAAAAACAACACCTGGCCACCATGCTCAAATTGGCCCGTGACTACGCTCGTTCCAAAGGATTCAAAGGTGTCTTCCTGATTGAACCCAAACCCATGGAGCCCACCAAACATCAGTACGACGTTGATGCTGAAACCGTGATTGGTTTCCTGCGTGCCAACGGTTTGGACAAGGATTTCAAGGTTAACGTGGAAGTCAATCATGCCACCTTGGCCGGTCATACCTTCGAACATGAATTGCAATGCGCCGCTGATGCCGGCATGTTGGGATCCATCGATGCCAACAGGGGTGACTATCAGAATGGTTGGGATACCGACCAATTCCCCATCGACTTGTATGAGTTGGTTCAGGCCATGATGGTCATTCTAAAAAGTGGTGGTTTGCAGGGTGGTGGCACCAATTTTGACGCCAAAATCCGTCGTAACTCCACAGATCCCGACGACTTGTTCATTGCTCACATTGCTGCCATGGACGCTATGGCTAGGGCTTTGCTCATCGCCGCCGATGTGTTGGAAAACTCCCCGCTTCCCAAAATGGTCGCTGAAAGATATGCCTCATTTGATGCAGGAAAAGGCAAGGATTTTGAAGAAGGAAAGCTATCTTTGGAAGATGTTTATGCCTACGCTAAAACCAAGGGTGAACCCAAACAGATTAGCGGCAAGCAGGAACTGTATGAAGCTATCCTGAACATGCATATTTAACAAACTAATGATGAAAGTCTTATCTGTTTTCAATCACGGGAAAAAACAATTCTTCAACTACTTGATTCCGGCTTTGGCCGTCCTGCTGATGCTGCCTTTATTGGCAATTGGCAATACCGCCTCTGCTCAAACTTTCGAAAACGATAAGCGTTCTGTCATTCAACAAATTGACCGGACAACCGGGCGGGTAAACCGCCCGGCTCGTCCGGTTAAAAATGTTATCGTGCTGATACCCGACGGTTGTTCACTGGCCACCATTTCACTGGCCAGGTGGTACCAATGGTTGCAGCACCCTGATCGCCCCGCCCTTTACATCGATCCATTCGTTTGCGGTACAGTCAGAACCTTTTCCTCCAATGCACCTATCGGTGATTCAGCGCCGACCACTTCCTGTTACATGACAGGGGAACCGTCCCGAACAGGATTTGTCTCGACCTATCCCTTGGCTGATGGCGAAAAGGATATCCTGTGGGTCGATTCTACCCAAGCTTATCAACCTTTGATGACTGTTCTGGAAGCATCCAGACTGGTTCACGGCAAATCTACAGGTTTGGTGTTTACCTGTGAGTTTCCCCACGCTACGCCGGCAGACTGTTCTGCTCACAACTTCGATAGGGGGGATTACACCAGCATAGCTTCCCAAATGGTTCACAACAAGTTGGATGTGGTCATCGGCGGAGGTGTTTCATTATTGGACGACGACCATAAAGCGTATTTAGCTGAACAAGGGTACACCGTGCAGCTCGATGATCTGAACGGTCTCAACACCTTCTCTGGTAATAAACTCTGGAGCCTGTTCGGTGACCGGGCTTTACCCTACGACCTGGACAGGGATCCTGCCAAAGAACCCTCTCTGGAACAGATGACATCTAAAGCCATCAACGTCCTGGCTTCTAACCCGAATGGCTTTTTCCTCATGGTAGAGGGCAGCAAGGTGGATTGGGCCGCCCATGCCAATGATCCTGTAGGCATGATAACCGATTTTCTGGCTTTCGACAAGGCCTGCAAGGTAGCCCTGGACTTTGCGCAACGGGATGGTCAAACGGCTGTCATCATTATGCCCGATCATGGTAATAGTGGCATCAGTATTGGTACCAAGCGATTGTCTGGTTACGACAAACTGAGTAAGGAACAATTGTTTGGTAATCTTTTGAAGATGGACCGTACGGCTGAAGGCTTAGCTGATCTGTTAAACAGGGCCGATGCCTCACAAATGGCTTCCATCGTTAAAACCCATACTGCCATCGAACTGACACAGACCCAGCAGGAACAAATCAATATGGCCAGTGATTACAGGCACAGCAGCCTGAGTCGTGAAGCCAGAAGAAGGAATCCCAACCTTCAGTATACCTTGGCCAACATCATGTCTCTGGCCACCGGCATCGGCTTTACCACCAACGGCCATACGGGCGAAGAGGTGTTTCTGGCCGCCTACCATCCGGAAAATACTCTGCCAACCGGCGTACGGATGAATGTGGAAATCAACGACTATTTGTGTCAGCTGCTCAGCCTGCAGGATAGTTTGCCTGTCTTGACACAGCGGTATTTTGCGCCTCATACAGCCGTTTTTGAAGGGCTGCGTATGCAAGTTGATACGACCGCCAGCAAAGCTCACCCCGAGTTGGTTGTCAAACATAAACGCAAAGAACTCCGCCTTAAAGATGACTCCAGTGTGGCCCTTTTGAACGGAAAACCCGTCCAATTGTCATCGTTAGTTGTTTATATGTCAAAAAACAAGACCTTCTACCTTCCCAAAGCCCTGGCTGACTTGGTGAAGTGAACATCTAATCGTATTTTTGCGCTTCGTTCAGGCAATTTTTTAATGAACGAAGCGTTTTTTATTGTAAGGATTGGGACCCTGTGTCCTTGGGTTACGTGTGCCCGCCTCGCACGTTTCCCTTTTAACAGGCGGCAATTAACCATGGAAAACCAACTATGAGTTTGAATACCTGCAAGAAAGTCGTTCTCTTCTTTTCATTGTTTGTACTCGTGGGTACGTTGGCAGCACCTGTTGCCGGACAAAGCCTTTCGTCGGTGGATGTGGGTTCTTTAAGCGATGCCCAGATACAACGATTGGTTCAACAGGCTACCGCGCAAGGCATGTCCATCGACCAAGTGATTGAAATTGCCAAAGCCAGGGGAGCTTCCGACCAACAGATTGACGAGGTCAAGCGTCGGATTTTGAAGGATTCATTTGATGAAGAAGTTCAAACCAAGGGCGCTGCGGCCGTAAAGAAGAATGCGGAGAAGGACGTCTGGATGATGACCAACGATGAACTGTACGAATACTCCATCAAAGCTGAATTCATTGCAACAGAAAAAGCCAAGAAGGTGTTCGGTTTCCAATTTTTCAATTCGGACAAACTTTCTTTTGAGCCATCGGTCAATATTCCTGTTCCAAAGGATTACGTGCTGGGTGTCAACGATGAACTGACTGTCAGCATCTGGGGAGCAAGCCAGCGGACGTATGCCCTGACTGTCGATCACAACGGCGCTGTACTAATACCCGAGACAGGTTCCATCCATGTGCAAGGCAAACCCTTTGACGAAGCTAAAAAAATCATTTTAAAACGTCTTACCGGTATCTATTCAGGTATGACGGGAGCCTTTCCCAATACATGGGCCGATGTGACGGTCACTGGCATGCGCTCCATCAAGGTCAATGTGCTGGGCGAAGTGATGGTGCCTGGTACGTATACCCTGCCGGCTACAGCGTCGGCTTTCAACGCTCTTTACCTTTCGGGCGGCCCCAATGAACACGGTTCGTTCAGGGGTATTAAGATTCTTCGCGACAACAAAGTTATCAAGCAGTTGGATGTGTATGAATACCTGATAAATGGGAATGGTAGCAACAATATCGTGCTCAGGGATCAGGACGTGATAATGGTTCCCCCTTACATGACCAGGGTGGAAATGGCCGGAAGTTTTAAACGGACAGGCTATTTCGAACTCAAGGAGGGTGAAAACCTTGCCAAACTATTGGACTATGCCGGCGGGTTCAAGCCAGAAGCCTTCAAAGAAGCTGTTTCCGTGACCCGTTTGACCGATTACCAACGGAGGATGGTGGATGTTGAAAAAGCTGATTATGCAGGCTTCAAACCCGTTAACGGAGACTCCATCTGGGCAGGAATGGTGCTGAAACGATTTGAGAACAGGGTTATCTTGTCTGGTGCCGTAATGCGCCCCGGCGTTTACGCGTTGGTAGATGACATGACACTCTCTGAACTGTTGACCAAGGGTCAAGGTGTGAGGGAAGATGCTTTTAATCGGAGGGGTATCGTTTACAGGCAGGAAAAGGATCTGACTCCTTCAGCTTTGTCTTTTGATGTCAGTGATGTGATGAGTCGTGCTTCAGATATCAACCTGCAGCGGGAAGATTCGGTGGTGATTTGGGAGATCAAGGAGCTGCAGGAGAAACGTTATGTCCGCATTTACGGGGAGGTGCAAAATCCCAACAAATACCAGTATTTCAAGGGTATGACCATAGGTGACCTGGTCCTTCAGGCAGGTGGCTTCAAAGAAGGTGCCAGCGAATCCTACATAGAAATATCCCGCCGTCACAACTACCAGCAAGCTTCGACCAAGACATCCAATATGGTGGAATTGTTTCAGTTCAATATCAACCGAGACCTCAGTATGATGGACAAGGACGAACGCTTCCTGTTGTCTGCCTATGACTATGTGTACGTACGAAAGGCACCATCCTATTTTGAACAGAAAACGGTCAGCGTGGAAGGGGAGGTGCAATTTCCCGGTCAATACAGCATACGTTCCAAGAAAGAACGAATTTCTGATGTCATCAAACGTGCCGGTGGATTGACAGATCATGCCTATGTGTCCGGCGCATCCTTATACCGTCGCATAGAGATTGAAGAAACAGATACGACCACCCGCTCCATGGAAGAACTGCAGTTGGAAAACAAGCAATCCATGGAAAGACTCAAGCTGAGTAAAGAGGATCAGATGGCATACCTTGACTCCATGATGTTCCGAACGGTTAAGAAAACCAAGGCCACCCGTGTGGAACTCCAATTGGACAAGATCCTCAAGGATACCACCAGCATCTTCAACTACCACCTTCGTGAGGGCGATCGGATTTTCATTCCCGAAGTGTCGGAAGAAGTGCATGTGGATGGAGCCATCCTCAATCCTGTTGGTCTCGCCTATGAAAAAGGCCGTAAAGCCAATTACTACATCGATCGGTCCGGTGGATTCAGTGATAAAGCCAATAAGCGTAAGGTGTACGTGGTGAACAGCGATGGTACCACCAAGGTGACCAAGTCGTTCATTTTCACCAGGTATCCATCTGTGTCTCCCGGCAGCAAAGTCATCGTGCCGGAGAAGGAAGAACGGGAGCGGGTAGGAGTCGCTACCTGGCTCGCCATCGCAAGCACTTTCTCCTCGTTAGCCCTGGCTATGGCAGCCATTTTACCTTGATCGTGTACCCTATACAACCTATTATATGAATGATTCGTCCAAATCAAACCGCGGCCGCTCGTATGCCAATGAGATAGACTACATGCAGCTGCTTCAAAAGCTCTGGCAAGCCAGGAAAACAATCATAATTGGCTTGGGTATAGGGGCCGTTTTAGGTGTCATTGTTGCTTTCATCCTTCCCAAGCAGTACAGGGTGGTGACTACCATGCTGCCTCAAAGCGAGTCTGAGGGGGGGATGGGTAAATTATCCTCCCTGGCTTCTCTGGCTGGTTTCGATCTTGACTTGAGTGGCGGAGAGTCTGACATTTCCCCTATTATCTATCCACAAATTGTGGAATCAGCCCCCTTTATGCTGGAGTTGATGAACACGCCTTTTACTTTCAAAGCAGTGGATCATCCGGTTTCCTTATATGAGTATTACTATTCCATCAAAAAGCCATCTTTCGGAGAGCTGGTCATGAAGTACACGATAGGCCTACCTGGCTTATTGAAGAAGTCCATAAAAAAGGAGGCTAAACCTGTAGAAGCCAAAGAAGGTGGACCTCAAGTGTTAACCAAAGAGCAGGAGGCGTTGATGTTGTCGCTAAAGGGACAGATTTCACTGTCGGTCAATAAAAAAGAAGGCTACCTGACCTTGACCTGTGTTTTTGAAGAACCCTTGTTGACAGCTCAGGTGGCTGAAAAATCCCAGGAACTTCTCCAGAAGTACATCACTGCTTACAAAACCAACAAATCCAAGGACCAACTAGCATTCATCGAACAACGGTATGCCGAAAAGAAGGACGACTTCATCAAGGCCCAGAACCGCCTGGCTTCCTTTCAAGACAGAAACTTGCATGTGAGCTCTGCTTCAGCTATGGCTGAACTGGATAGGCTGGAAAGTGAGAAAGACATTGCTTTTGCTGTTTACTCGGAGCTGGCCAAATCTCTGGAACAATCCAGCATCCAGGTCAAACGCCAAACCCCGGTCTTTGCCATTATCAAACCTGTGGTGGTGCCGAATGATAAATTCAAGCCTCAGCGGGCTAAGGTGTTGATGGTGTTTATGGTGTTGGGGTTGTTGTTTGGTGGAGGGTATATTGGTGCCATCGAGCTATTAAATTTGAGGAAGAAAAGTACGACTGAGCATCTGACACTATAAAAATTTGAATAAACATGTTTAGTGGGAAAACACTATTGATAACAGGGGGCACCGGTTCGTTTGGCAACGCGGTGCTCAATCATTTTCTGTCAGCCGATTTACATGAAATCCGCATATTCAGCCGCGATGAAAAAAAGCAAGAAGACATGCGGATAGCGTTGAAAGATGATCGACTAAACTTTATCATAGGTGACGTAAGAAATTTTGACAGCATCAATGCCGCTATGAGGGGGGTAGATTATGTCTTTCAGGCTGCAGCACTGAAACAGGTGCCATCCTGTGAGTTTTATCCCTTTGAGGCTGTGAGAACCAATGTGCTGGGATCCGAGAATGTGTTGGAGGCAGCCGTACAGAACAACGTAAAAAGGGTTGTTGTCTTAAGTACGGACAAAGCAGTGTATCCAATCAATACGATGGGGCTGACAAAGGCATTGATGGAAAAACTAGCCATATCCAAGGCTAGGGATCCAAGAATGAAAAACAACAACGGCATGATTTGTGCTACCAGGTATGGTAATGTCATGTGTTCCAGAGGATCCATCATCCCTCTCTTTATCAAACAGATCAAGGAAGGTGCCCCATTAACGGTTACTGAACCAGGTATGACCCGCTTCATGATGTCTTTGGAAGAATCGGTCAAGTTGGTTCTCTTCGCTTTTGAACATGGACATCCTGGCGATATTTTTGTGCAAAAGGCACCCGCAGCGACCATCCTGACATTGGCGACAGCGTTGAAAGTACTGTTCAATGCCACCAACGAGGTACAAATAATAGGTCCCAGGCATGGTGAAAAAATGTATGAAACCCTGTGCTCAAAGGAAGAAATGTCAAAAGCAGAAGATCTGGGGCATTTCTATCGGATACCTGCTGACCTGAGAGACCTCAATTACACCAAATACAGACAAGCCGATGCGCCAAGATTGGTGGATGTGGAATACAATTCGGATAACACCAAACAGTTGTCTGTCGAAGAAATGAAAACACTGTTGCTGACGTTGGATTATGTGAAAGGAGAATTGGAAACATGGAAATGATACCGCTGGTAAAGACGCATATGCCATCCAAAGAGGTGTTAATGCCTGCTTTGGAAAAAGTGCTCTATAGTGGGTACGTCGCTCAAGGAGAGCAAGTTGATGTGTTCGAAAGAGCTTTTGAAACGTATCTGGGTGGTGGGCATTCCCTTTCGCTGAATTCGGGAACTGCCGCCTTGCACATAGCCTTGATGCTGGTTGGGGTAAAACCCGGTGATGAAGTCATTTCAACGGCCTTAACGGCTGAGCCCACCAATGTGGCTATTAAGATGGTCGGAGCAAAAATACGGTATGCCGATATTGACGAAAATACGGGGGCACTTGATCCTCTATCCATTCAATCATGCATCAACGAACGGACAAAAGCCATTATGGTCGTCGATTATGCGGGCATTCCGGTTGATGTCAAGGCCATCAGACAAGTGGCCGACAAATATGGCCTGCCTGTCATTGAGGATGCAGCCCATGCGCTTGGATCCATGTATATGGGCATCAAGGCGGGCCGACACTTTCCGTATACTGTCTTTTCATTTCAGGCGATCAAACACTTGACGACAGTAGATGGTGGTATGCTTCAAGTGGATGATGAAGAGGACTATCAACAGGGTAAATTAATCCGGTGGTTTGGTATTGATAAAAAACGTACCCGTCTTGACAACGATATTGTTCGTCAAGGCTTCAAGTATCACATGAACAATGTCAATGCAACCATAGGTCTCGTGCAATTGGCAGGCATTGACACCGTTGTTGATGCGCATGTGTCCAATGGTCAATACTTGGACAAACACTTGCAAGGAGTGCCCGGATTGGATTGTTTGACCTATTATCCAAACAGCCAACCTTCCTATTGGCTCTATACGGCTTTAGTGGATGACCGTGAGGGCTTGATACGGAAATTAGGGGAACAGGGATTCATGGCCTCCGAGCTACACAAGCGCAACGATTGGCACACGTACTTGAATGATTTTCATCAGCCCCTGCCCGTTTTGGAACGTTTTTACAAACGAATGCTGCACCTGCCTTGTGGCTGGTGGCTTTCCAATGAAGACAGGGAAAGAATGGTTTCTGTTATCAAATCGGGCTGGTAAAACTGCCTGACACAATCTAAACCCAATGATACCCTTGTATAAACCGTATATGCCTTCACACTTGCCAGAATTGGAAACGATTCTGCATTCGGGTTCTTTGGCCTACTCGGCTCATGGTAAGGCGTTTGAACAAACGTTACGAGAGTTTGTGGGTGTCGACTACTTGATGAGTGTGAACTCCTTTAATTCAGCTGTATTGGTGGCATTAATCACCCTGGGTATCAAACCCGGCGATGAGGTTATTGCATCACCTATGGCATGCCTGGCTTCCAACCAACCTTTCGTAACCATGGGAGCCAAGGTTGTCTGGGCTGATGTGGATCCTCAAACAGGCACTTTAGATCCTGAAAGTGTACGAAAGGCCATCACGCCAAAAACAAAGGTCATTTTCCACAATCATTACTGTGGTTATCCAGGGTATTGTGATGAGATCAATGAGATAGGACAGGAAAAAGGCATTTATGTCATTGACGATGCCATTGAGGCTTTTGGATCCCTTTATAAAGGACGAATGATGGGTCGTACAGGTGCTGATGTGACCGTCTTCTCATTCCAGGCAGTCCGTTTACCAACCACGATAGATGGAGGATCGTTGGTTTTTAAAGACAAATCCTTGTATGATAGGGGTTTGCAGGTTAGAGATTCTGGCATAGATCGCCATTTTTTCAGAGATAGTCTTGGTGAGATAAATGCCAATTATGATATTTCTGTTCCAGGGTTTGGCGCCACCATGAGCGAACTGAACAGTTATATCGGATTGATGCAAATGAACGATCTTAATGGGTTGCTTGAAAAGCAGCGAAAGCATGCAAAGGACTGGGATGCAACCATTTTGAACGATTACCCGGACTGTAAGCTGTTTAATCATCGACCTGACATACTGCCCAACTATTGGGTGTATGGTTTGTTGGCCCAAGACAAGGCTTCCGCCCTTCTTCGCTTTCGATCAGAGGGATACGTTGCTTCTGGCGTTCATTTCCCCAACAACAGGTATTCGGTGTTTGGCTCCTTGATTTCATTAAAAGGTGTTGACGCGTTTCACAACCATTTTCTGGCCGTTCCTTCAGGTTGGTGGTATTAATACGTACGTATGAAAGAACAACTGACCATCATACTACATGAAGACTTGGATGCTGCCAATCTGAATCAAGTCATCAAAATCAAGTCTTGTGCCTGGCCTTATTCCTACGAAGACCAGCTTGACTGGATCGAACGTCATCTTAGCCCCAAGGATTTGCATGTTCTTTACCACGTCGAGGGTCAGCCCATCGCTTACTTGAATTTGATTGATACCACCGTTTGGTTGGATGACAAGCAGGTGGCTGTGTACGGTGTCGGTAATGTGTGTGTCATTCATAAGGGGCAGGGGCAGGGCTTGGCCTTGATGAGGCTGGCCACAGACTTCATCCACACCGAACATCGATTGGGTATCCTTTTCTGCAAGTCACCACTTATACCCTTCTATGAGAAAGCTGGATGGTCAGTGTTGGAGTGCCAAGCGTGTCGTATTGAATTGCCTCCGGCCGTACATGTAATGGTGTCACGCAGGCAGACGAATGTTGAAAGCTTTCGCTACGAAGGCATTCTTTTTT
>JAAYBL010000054.1 GCA_012718945.1 Bacteroidales bacterium | reverse complement strand
ATCGAGTAGGAGAAAACAAAGGTAAGTTTAGATACCTTTGCTTTCGTCCTCTCACACCACCGAACGTACCGTTCGGTATTCGGCGGTTCCTTGATTTACGTCATTGACACGACCGATAACAATCGGAGAGAAAGATATACCCAGACCGATTAAGTGAATCGGAACATATGGACCGTTGAAGAATTGGGCTTTTGGCTGTACGCCAATAGCCCTTATAGCGGAAGCCCGCATTCCTAAGCAGTTTGGCGTAGCGGTTTACATTCCTTTGATCCGACTCAGCTTGCAGCAGGAGCTCCATACCGTCTTTCAGGGAGAGTTCCGGCGTTCGCCTCGTCTCCTCCAACATTTGCCAGCAACTGGCCATACCCGACAGTCTGAGACTGCACAATTGGGATTTGATTTGTTCCATGTTTAGTTTGTGTTTGTTAGTAAAAAGTGTTGATTAGTTGAAAAAAGCCCTACCCCTGATATTGTCATGTTTTGGGATCGGTATTTGTTCTTGTTTTTCCTCTTCGGCGGCCTTGTTCTCGATGACATTCTTGACAAATCGGTAGGTCAGGACATCATTCTCTACTGCCAACCTGCAGGCTCTCTCGAACAGGTCGGGAGCCGTTTTCCGCTGAAGGCTAAGCAAGCCGTCACATCGTTTATATAGCACCTCCGGCTCCTCTGCATTCTGGAAGATGGCTTCCACCAAGACGGAGAGCCCGGCAGAGACCTTTCTTGCAGCAGTTAGGTAAAATGCCGGACTACGGCTGTTGTAGAACTGATGGGCGGAGCATAGGTGGTCTTTGACGGTGGTGTACCCGAACCCGGCTTTACGTTCATGGGTGGCGATGGGTGCGCCTTTTTCGGAGAATATTTTGACAAGCGTGCGGGTATAGACTACTTGAACATTCTGACTGATATAGGCAAAGGGAACGGAGTAGTAATGCTTATCCCTTCCCAGGTAGATGCAGTTGTTGGGTGCCACCCGCAACTGAGTGTAGTATTTGATTTGAAAGTCGGTATCAGGCAGAGGTCCAAGCAAGGGCTTCTCCTCGGCCAGGAACTTCTCCTGTCGGCTATATTCTTTCTGCTGCATACGAGTCTGATTGTGCTCCATCGTCTTTTCCTGAAGAGCTAGATTCAACTCCTCAAGTGAGAAGAAGGTCTGGTTGCGAAGCTTTGCATAAATACGTTGATAGACCAATTTCACTTGATTCTCGACAAGTGCCTTATCCTTGGGCTTTCGAACCCTGGCCGGCAATACGACGATTCCGTAATGGTTGCCGAAGTCCTCCATGACCCTGTTCAGGTCCGGCTCAAACCTGTCAGCCTTGATGACAGCAGCCTTCAAATTATCGGGAACAATCAGCTTGGGACAGCCTCCTATACCCCTCAGGCAGCGGCTTAGCGCATATATGAACTCCTCCGTAGACTGGTGCGCTACAGCCAGGGTGAAGGCATAATCCGAGCATGGAAGACAGGCCACGAAGACCCACACGTTGATCACCTCACCAGTCCGTGGGTCAATATATTCCATCGTATCTCCTGCAAAATCGACGTACAGTTTCTCGGCCGGGTTGTGGGTAAGGATAGCCGAGGGCTTGCGGGCGACAAGCTGTTGATTGAGGTGGAAGCAGAATTGGGTGTATCGGTAACCGTCGGGATGCTCCTTGATATACTCCTGCCAAAGCAGCTTGCGGGTCACATGTGGACGACGGAGCTCTTTCTCCAAATAGGGAATCTGTTCCTTGAAAACATTGAACCGAGCATCCAGATAAGCCGGGGTTCCAGCGCTCAAAAGCGCTTCTAACACAGGATCGTCCAATTTAAGCAGCTCATTCACATCAAGGTTGTTCTGCGCGACTTTATTCACGTATTCGTTTACGGTACCCTTGTAGATGCAAAGTTCACGGGCAATGCTGCGATTGGAAGCACCGTCTCTGTGTCGTTGTAATAGTTGTTTAATCTTGCTCATTCTCGTTACTTTTCCTGCCATGTCTATCGGTGTTTTAGTTGTTGTGTCCAAAACACACAAGGTAATCGAAAAGCCACGAAAGGGGAAAAAGTGGGTGGATATGCTCCGAATTCGGATGAATCGTCCAAAACGGACGTGCCTATAGGCAAATCGCTGTATATCTTGCACCTGAAAGAATAAAAATGGGTGGGTATGCTCCGAATCACCGTTGCGACCGACCGGCGGATGGTTTAATACCCGCCTGGAGTGCACTCGAGGTGCCCCATTTTCATCCAAACTGGGTGGTGATGGTCCGAAATACGGCCGGCGGGCCCGACTCAAAACCAAAAAACACCCTTCTTCCTCCAATAACTGGGTGGGTATCTGCCGGAATGGCACTTTTTTCAAACGAAAAAATGGATCCCTTTTGCTGGATATTTTAACGAAATCAGTGGGTGGGTTTGCTCCGAATTATCCAAGAGGCATCCGGGTGTCGCCAAAGCAGGCGGCCATGGACGAGGCTAAGAGTCGATTTGGGTACTTCGTCCTTTTGAGCAACGAAATCAAATCCTCCGAAGTGGCACTGGAAATATACAGGAACAAGGATGTCGTCGAGAAGGGTTTTGGCAACATCAAAGAACGGCTCAACGGCAAGAGGATGCTCGTCTCCTCCGATGCGAGCCTGGAGGGAAAACTTTTCGTCGCGTTCGTGGCATTGATCTTTCTTTCTTACATAATAAAGCAAATGGGCGATAAGGATCTCTTCAAGCAATACCCCCTTCAGGGACTACTGGACGAAGTCGACCTGATAGAATGCTTTTCGGAACCGGGCAAGAGCCTGTTTATTGGAGAGGTTCTGCAAAAGCAGAGGCAGATATTCAAGGATATGGATGTGCCTTCACCGGATGCCGTGGCCTCGTTATGTTAATGCGGGAATCCAGGATTAATGGCGTCAAAGGTGTGCGGTCTGCCCTTGAACAAATAGCCCATCGTAAGAATTTCCAAGTCACTCCTACTGACAATGTTGCTCAACCCCTTCTACAGTTCAGGTTGCTTAATGATATGGGCGATTTCAAACTCAAAACCACTTAATTTTTCTTCCTCCACCATTTTTTTAAAGGCAGGCGAACACAAATATATAGGCTCTGGCCTCAGCAATCCTTGTTTAACTCCAACTCTTTGCTTACTTGCAAAGAAATCAAATGCATTGATTGATGGAGTATTACGAATATATGGTTCTGACAAAATCCTTGCCCCTATTGTATGGCCATTAGGACATCTATAAACTTCCTTTTGAAACCGTACTTCGTATCCACCAGATATTGAAAACTCTGAAGCTTCTGTACTTTCCGTTGAAAAATTAAAGGGGTTAACTCCTGTCAATGTTTTTCCAGTTAGTTCCAAATCATTCGATGATGTTATTAGCTGGTAGTAATTCGAGATTTCATTTCCAAAAGCCACAGGTTTAAAAACGATTCCAACTAATCCTCTTTTCTTAAATGTAGTTACAAATCTTTCTGAAACAACTATTTCACCTGCAATGGTTCTTGCAATATCTTTTTTTGGAATTGAACCTTTTTTGAGTTTCAATATGCCTACTTGTTTTCGGTTTACCCCACATATCTCGCAAGCCACTTCTTCATCATATATTGTCCCACATTCTTCTCCTGTTGGTTCAAAGGCTACTACAACACTGAGATGAAAAAGCTCAGCATCTGTTAATTCTTTTTTTGAATAACTACGCTTTACATCCCAAAAGCCAAATATGTGTTGATTGTTCTTTTCTTTAACTTCATTATCTAGAACACCTATTTCTTTAAAGAGCGGGTCAGTCTTAGCTATGTTAATAACATAAGCAGCACCATTAAATTTAGCATTATTGGGTTGTGGCAATAAATGGTAGTAGTCTTTAAAAATTCTAAATTCGTGTATTTCTTTCATTTATATATATTAATAAGTAAAACCTGATGGTAATGGAAATTGTTTATAGACCTGATCAATAATTTGCCTACGCATTACTGGATCAGTAATCGGACCTTTGCCATAAGGCCATAGCTGTCTAAATGAATTTGTAATTTGTTGATGATATGCTCCATCTAAAGGTACTAATGGCCCATTTGTAGCACCACCAAGATATTTGGGTGTAATATGATGTAATTGAGTCTTCCCTGCTTGTTTTGGATATAACGACCGTGCAGCCTTGACTAAATCATCTGAATATTGGACTTCATTCTTTGCAGCTACCCCCGAAACCACCGACCTTGTTGCTGCCGTGGCGGTACGGGTTGAACCAATGATTCCAGAGCTTGCCCCAAGGGTGAACAGCTCCATGGCGGCAGTCATAAGATGCCCGCCGGCATTCAGGTAATCACCGCGTTTCAGGGCGTCAGTCGTCATTACACAAGACCCCCACACGGGAATATCATACTGCACCTTGCCCCAGAATCCTCTCATAGCACCCCCGCCAGGGGCGCTCCCCGTGACGACAACTT
>JAAYBL010000053.1 GCA_012718945.1 Bacteroidales bacterium | reverse complement strand
ATCGATATGTCTCACGGTAGTAACCGCCCTCCACCGTCAATGGTTTGAGGTTTAATTGTTCAATGAGTCGTTCAGCCTGCGTTTTCATCATCATTTCTTGGTGTTAGGGGTGATCCTGCCAAAAGGCCGGGTGAAAATCGTGACTATCCTGACTGTTTTTGTTTTGACGCACGAATGTACCTTATTTTTTCGGAAAGAAAGCCTCCAACCAGCGCGTTTTCAGACAGAAACGGCCGAAAAAAAGCACCATGTTACCAAACAGACACTATTTGTACCATAAGAGAAGCCCCAAAACAGCCCAAGCCTGTATTTTTGCCAGCAAAATAAACGAACCTATAGCTTATACTCATGACCTGTTCAACCCCACGTATTGCGTTCCTCTCAATCCTGGCATTGATGACAGCTTCGATGACAGTCAACGCAGCCACCCTCGAAAACATTCAAGTTGGTACCACGACACGGACCATGATTGCGTATGCTCCGGCAAAAATCACACCCAAACGTCCCTTGCTGATTTCCATGCACGGTATGAGCCAGGATGCAGCCTACCAGCAAAACCAGGCCAAATGGGAGTTGGTGGCCGATACCGCCAACTTTGTCGTAGTCTACCCCAACGGTATCAGCAACAGTTGGGATATTTCGGGTACAAGAGACATTGATTTTGTCCTGACCATCATCGATACCATGGCTAGTCGGTATGACATTGACCGTAACCGGGTGTACCTCTCCGGCTTTTCCATGGGCGGTATGTTCACGTACCACGCCATGAACCGTATTGCCGATAAAATTGCCGCCTTCGGTCCCGTGAGTGGTTACCCGTTGAGCGGGGGCAACTATACCAGCTCGAGACCCGTGCCCATCATCCATGTACACGGCGATGCCGATGACGTGGTCACTTACACCAACCTCCCTGGTTATTTGCAAGGATGGGTCACGCGCAACAACTGCCCGGCGACCCCCGTCGTGACAAAACCTTATCCATCCAACCTGCCCAATTCGTCAGCCACCAAGACGTACTGGGGGCCTGGTGACGCTGGCGTGGAAGTTGTCCTGATGACCATTGGCGGCAAAGGTCACTGGCATTCCATGGATCCGGCCAGCATCCTGACCAGCGTGGAAATCTGGAACTTTTGCAAGCGTTATGCCCTTGACCTGAGCGAGCCTGTTGTATCCTTTTCCAAGCCCGTTGGAGCCAGCCATTACGTCGTGATGGGCGCCAACGCCCAGGCAGCCGTAGAGGCGCTTACGTTTGAAGTAAAAGCCTCCGATCCTGACGGTCACATCGATACCGTTGCTTATTACAACGGCAACACCCTGTTGTACAAAACGACGACGGCCCCCTACTCCTTTCGCTGGGAAAACGTGCCAGCCGGCAACCATCAAGTACGAGCGGTAGCCATCGACAACGAAGGCAAAACAGGCTCTGCCACGGTGAATGTCAACGTTGAAGCGCCCCAGCAAACCCATTCTTTCACTCAAGCCTTTACCACTGCCGGCACCTTGCCTGCAGGATGGATGACCTATGATGGTGCTGAAACACGTATCGGTTTTCAGTCGGGTCTTTCCTCCGGCTGCCGCATCTTTCAATTGACGGGTACACCCAGGGATTTCAATTACGGGCTCTATGTACGTAATACAAGCGGTGAGCCCAAGGCTGGTCGTGCCACACTGGGAAGTTCATCTGGTGCTGGCTATGTGCTGCTTCATCCAGGTGTCTACACCTTGAATGTGGGTTGTGCCAACTGGAACATGACCGCGGGCGGACAAGTCACCTGTCAAGTGAACGCCCTACCCGGTGATTCCACGTTAACCTCCCTGACCTTCCTGCCCACGAGCAACATTGGAAACGCCATGTCCAATCCTTTCTCAGGCACCAGTCCACAAAAACTCTGGTTCCAGGTGACCCAACCGACCATAATAGCCATTACTCTGTATACCCAGGATACACCCTGGGCTGATTTCGTATTGGGTGGCCTTACCCTCACCAAAGAAGTTGAAAATGCCTTGACAGAAAGCCGGGCCCGCTTTGCCACCACGTATGGAAAAGCTCAGACAGCGTTGTCGACAGCCTCCGACCCCATGTATGCTGGCGTCTTGTACAATGCATTGTCCGCATTGGTGACTGAATACAACAAATGGCAATCAGACGACATCACAGCCTACGAATCAGCCATCAGCCGTCTGGAAACAGCCACCAACGACCTTCTGCAACACAAGGCAGCCATTGACGCCACAGAAACTGAAATCATCGTTTTTGCCGACCACTTCTCTGGAAATGCCGGTACCTTGCCCAAAGGCTGGGAAACCAATGATGGTACCACCAGCCGTATCGGCCCATTGACAGGCCTGGGTCAAGGTAGCCGCATCCTGCATTTCACCGGTAGTCCCCGTGATTTCGACGACGGTCTTTATATACGCAACATTGACGGCAAAGCCAGTGAAGGGTTTGCCAAATTCGGATCAACAGCCACCGATACCGTCCTGACACTCAAAAAAGGCAAGTACAGGCTCAGTTATCGTGTATGCAACTGGAACATGACTGGCTTTGGAGCTATCAAAGGCCGTTTGATCAACCGCTCTACAGGGACCGTCATCGTTGAAAAAACAGTGACCCCCACCTGCAACATCGGGAACAACGCTGGGAATGCCTTCAGTGGCTCCAGCCTTATTGAACAAGCCTTTCAACTCGATGTAGACACTCAGGGCTCATTGGAGTTTTATACGGCAGACGCCGGTTGGGCTGACGCCATCATATCCGGCATTTCGCTGAGCCGAATCGTATACACAGCCCTGCCGGAAACGGCCGCATCACGGGCTCAACCAGTAAAAGTTGACCATTACGACCTAAGGGGTATGCCCTTGAAAAAACTACCCAACAAAGGCCTTTACCTGGTACGCACCACCTATGCCGATGGCCGTATGCGGGTGGAAAAAGTACTGGCCGATTGACAAAAGCGACCAACAGACAGTTTGACACATTACTTCTCATCAATAGAACTTGCATGAAAATGATTTCAACTTTCCTCAAACAAACATCCACACGTATTGTCCTGGCGGCTTTGTGCCTGCTTGGCAGCCAGACGTTCGTTGCTGCCCAATCGACAACCAACAAACAGGCATCCTTCGTCCATCAAAAAGGGGGCAATCCCTACTTACCCTTGTGGGAACACCTGCCCGACGGCGAACCCCGCGTATTTGAAGACCCTGACCAACCAGGTAAATACCGCATCTACATCATTGGTTCGCACGACGTTAGGTTCAGGAGCTACTGCGGTCCTGACATCAGGGCCTGGTCTGCACCCGTTGAAGACCTCACCAACTGGCGCGACGAAGGTCCAATTTTTACGTATCCAATTGATAACCAATGGGATGTCATGTACGCACCCGACCTTGTTGAAGTAAAACGCAAAGACGGCACCAAGGAATACTACCTCTACCCTCACAGCAGGGGTCGGAGCCGTGAACCCATGGTTTGTAAAGGTAGTCGCCCCGATGGTCCCTTCACTCCTATCAACCTGAACGAAGATGGCACCCGCACTCTTCCCGGTAGCGTCATGGGTTTCGACCCGGCCGTTTTCATCGATTACATCACCGACCCCACTGACCCCGACTTCAACATTGGCTTCAGGGCTTACGGTTACTGGGGCTTCCAACGCTCTCAGGCTGGTCAGCTTGACCAGAACACCCTGTATTCCATTAGACCGGGCAACCAGGTCATCAACTATTTCATCCCCGCCAGCGCTCGTTACGGTGTCATCAGGGACCCCGAAGGCACAACCTACCCCCATGTTTTTCCAGGCGAGGATTTGGGTTCGTTCAACTTCTTTGAAGCCGCTTCCATCCGCAAGATTGGCAACAAATTCGTTTGGGTTTACAGCGGTTATTCAGGCCCGGATTACGGACTAGGCAGCACCAATTCTGCCTTACGCTATGCCTATGGTGACACACCACTGGGCCCCTGGAAAAGCGGTGGTGTGCTGGTCGACTCTCGTGGCCCCGTGTTAAACCAGGACGGCAGTGCGCTGAAAACATCCTACTCAGGGCATAACACCCATGGCAGCATCGAAAAGATCAATGATCAGTGGTATGCATTCTACCACCGCGCTCCCAGAGGTTTCGGCAACGCGCGTCAACCCATGGTGGCCCCAGTCACGGTCGAATGGGATGAAAAATCGGTGGCCGAGGGTGGCAAAGTGACCATCAGGGCCTACGACCCCTACGCTCCCAACAACCTGTGGACAGCGAAGGACAGCCAAGGTAGGGAGTACAAGGGGGCAGAAGTTACCTCAGAAGGCTTCCACATCTTTGGTCTGGATCCGTACCAATACTACTCAGCCGGCTATGCCTGCTACCTGTCCAATTACGGCACCCAACAGGACTCCTGGGATATCTGGGACAACAACATGACCATCACCAATGTGGAAAACAACCACATTATCGGTTTCAAATACATCGGTTTTGGTGGTCTCAAAAAAGCGCAAAAAGGATTGAAGCCGTTTGAAGGCACCAAACCAGGTAACAAAACAGCCATCAACCTCTTCCTGACCCCCAAGACAAACAAGACATTCAAGATTGCCATTTGGCTTGATGGTCCTTGGGACAATGCCACCTGGAATGGGAAAAAAATCGGCGAAATCAACGTGCCTGCCAATGCTGCTCAATCACTAACCTCGTTCAAGGCAGACGTGTCAGCCTTTGTTGACAACCTGGACAAGAAACACGCCATCTTCCTGGTGGCCGAGAGCAACGAAGCCGGCCCACTGTTCGACCTGGCCGGATTCGGATTCAGTGCCCGGAAAAAACCGCTGACCTATCCTGCCGTACCCACGGTCTCCATCCAGGTAAACGGTAAGGCTTTGGAACTGCCATCAGTTCCTGTTCGTTCAACCAACGCCAACGGTCTGGTTGGTTACGACCTGTACGAAGCTACGTGTACCTTACCAGAAAATACGACCACTGCTCCGACCGTTTCAGCCACTGCCAGTGACAAAGCTGTCAGAGTTAGCGTCAAACAAGTCTCATCGACCAGCGACAAAGCCGTGGTAACCTTCGACTATAAGGGTATTGTCAAAACGTATTACATTGTATTCGCCTCAAAATAAGGCTACTTACTGATTGACATCATTCACACCCTATAAAAACGGTTTAGCTTCCAGTTAAACCGTTTTTTTTACTTGTCACCAAAAGAGGAATCTGCTTGAACAAACACGTTAGTAACATTGTTACCACGTTGACACTCATCAAAATCCACCATCACCACATCATGTCTAAAGCCCTAGATCCAGAGCAACATGCAGCTTAAAACTCTTTTCATCCGTTCATACATCTTTGTCATCGTTTTAATGCTTGTCATATTGGCAATTAGCCTGTACATGGCAAAAACGAACAAGTCGATGATGCAAGTCTACGAAAACCGTTACAAGGCCATCCTTGTCGCCACTAATCTTAAAAAAGACTTGGAGGATATGACCACCTATTGCCGCTATTACATTGCAACAGGCGATGATGATTGGGATGAACGCTACAACGGCATCCTTCAGAATCATAATGATAGTGTTGCACTGACTGACAGGTCCTTTAGTGCCTTGAATGATTACTTGACCAACCTGGGTTTTTCTGCGGATGAACGACGCAGCATTCTGGAGACAGAAACACGGACTTCAAAACTCATAGATACGGAACAGGAAGCCATGAAGGCACTTAGGGGCCTATATCGAGACGATAAGGGAGCCTTTACACTCAAGGGCAAGCCGACTGATACCTTGGCAAAAGAACTTATCAGCGGCATTAGTTACCGGGATGAAAAATCAGCCATACGACTTGGTATTGACGCTTGTATCAATAGCGTGATGATAAAAACGTACAATCATTTGGAAGCTACCAGATCCGTCAATCGCAGGTTGTTGAACGTCATCATTCTGCTGTTGATTTCCATCTCTGTCATCATGCTGTTAACCTACTTCATAATTAGGCGACGCATTATGAAGCAATTTGACCTTATACAAAAAGTCAAACAAGCCATCGAACAAAGTGAACGGAAATTCCGGTTCTTTTTTGAAAAATCACCGGATTTCATCCTACTAGCCAACCATGAGGGCCGCATTTTGGAATGCAACCCTGCATTCTTAAAATTCCTGCGCGTGGATTCAGTGGAAGCCATCAATACACACAATCTATTTGATTTTTTCGATTTTGGCGATGAAGCAAATACCATTCTTGAGACCCTGCAAACACAGCCGTTCATTCTGGATAAAGAGATAAATCTATGCCCCTTGGACAAGCGTGTGACAATAAATACCCTGACCACCTTTGGTCAGATTGAGTCTGATGAGGAAGCACCTTGGGTCATCGCCTGGATCAAAAACGTCACTGACAAAGTCAACCGGGAAAGGTCCTTGAGGAAAATGCAGACAGCTGTCGAGCAAAGCCCGGCTGCCATCATCATCACGGACGTAAATGGCACCATCTCCTATGCCAACAAGCGGTTTTCCACTATAACCGGCTACACGCTGGAAGAGCTGCTGGGTAATAATCCCAGGTTGCTGAAATCAGGCATCCACGGTAATGACTTCTACAAGGGCCTATGGGATACGGTGCTGTCAAAAAAGGTATGGCATGGCGAATTGTACAACAAACGCAAGGATGGGTCGTACTTTTGGGAGGAAGCGACCATCGCCCCCATTCTCGACAATAAATCGGAAATCATCGATCTTGTTGCCATCAAACAAGATGTGACCTCACGTAAAGAAGCTGAAGCTTCTTTGCTGGAAAGCCAGCGACAACTACAAGAACTCAACGAAACAAAAAACAAACTTTTTTCCATCATTGGGCACGACCTGCGAGGTCCCATTGGTACATTGAAAATGCTCCTTGACGTCTTAATTACCGATTTTGATCAAAATAAACCGGAAGACATTAAAAATATGCTTGAATCGGTGTATACTTCAACTTCGGTCACCTATGACTTGTTGGAAAATCTGTTGATGTGGGCCAAAAGCCAACAAGATACTGTTACAATGGTTCAAGCTGGCATCGATATCCGTCAAGCTATCAGTGACAGCATTTTGTTGTTAAACGAATTGGCCATCAATAAGGGACAAACGCTACACAACCAGGTCACGGAAGGCTACCTGGCCTACGCCGACCAGAACATGACCATGACAATTATCAGAAACCTGATCATGAACGCCATCAAATTTTCCGAACCCACCAAACACATCCACATCAAGGCCAGGATGGAAGGTGCCTTCGTGGAAGTCATGGTCTGTGATGAAGGCAAAGGGATCAAACCGGAGGATATTGACAAACTCTTCCAACCTGCCTATTCATCAACGGGAACGGCTGGAGAAAAGGGAACAGGGTTAGGGCTTCTCTTATGCAAGGATTTCGTTGAACGGCAAGGCGGTCACCTGTGGGTGGAAAGCGAACCAGGCAAAGGCAGCAACTTCTCGTTCACCCTTCCCATCTTTGACCCGGTCAACAATCCTAGCGATAAAGAAGCAGGTGCCTCATCTGAATGAACAGTGAGGCACCTGCCGGAATAATCGCTTAGTCTTTTAATGTGACATCCAGGTACACCGAATGGCGGCCGTAGGTGTCGTAGAACGGTTTGAATGTAACACCGTCAATGGTAAACTGCAGGGTGGAAGGATCGCCCTGGATGGAAGATCCGAGGTCTTTGGCGTTAAGGGTAACCTTGCGCCAATCAGTGCGGGGCTCTGTCTCTTGAGCAGCCAACAAGACCGGGCCATAAAACAAACTGGCGATATTCTGCTGATCCATGACAGGCTCCAGGTAAAAAGTGAACGGCATCTT
>JAAYBL010000052.1 GCA_012718945.1 Bacteroidales bacterium | reverse complement strand
GGGTATAAGTTGATGGGCAACATCGAAAAGAGCTACAGGGCCGGGGTTGAGTTGCAGGCTGGTTATCGTCCGTTGGACAGGCTCAGTTTGGAGGCCAACGCAACGTTCAGCCGTAACAAGGCATTGGATTACACGGCCTGGTACGAGACCTATGACAACAGCAATGACTGGGGTGATGCACCTCAGTTGAGCCAGTATTTCAAGGAGGCCAGTCTGCCGTTCTCACCTGAGGCTATGGGGGCTTTCCGGGTCATCTGGAAGCCCATTGATGCGCTCAGTTTTACGTTTACCAAGAAATGGGTGAGTCGCCAGTACATCACGAACACGCAAAACAGCGACTTGATGTTGCCGGCGTATACGGCGGCCAATGCTTCGTTGGTGTACGGGTTTGATATGAAGGGGTTGGCCAAGGCCAGCCTGGGCTTGTATGTGGACAATCTGGCCAGCCGTAGCTATAGCAGCAATGCATGGGGCTATGAGGCGCATTTTGCCAACGGGGATCCCACCTATGTGGAAAAAGGGTTGTACCCTGTCGCTCCCCGCCATTATTTGGTTAAATTTGTGCTCCAATTATAATCATTGATTCAACCCCAATCATCCTGCATGCAAGCCCTTATTCTGGCCGACGGTGCCTTCCCTGTTGCTGAGAAACGTTTAAACCTGTTGCGTCAAACGCCCAACCTGATCTGTTGTGACGGTGCCGTGGAAAAGCTGGTCGCCTTTGGGCTGGAACCGCTGGCCATTGTCGGTGACATGGACAGCATCTCCGAGGATTTGAAGGTGCGTTTTGCCGACAGACTTTATCCGAGTGCTGATCAGGAGACCAACGATCTGACCAAGGCGGTGAACTACTGCCTGGAAAACGGGTTCGATGAGTTGGCCATTTTAGGTGCCACAGGGCTGCGGGAAGACCATACGTTGGGCAACATCGCTTTGTTGGCCGACTATGCGGCTAAGCTGAGTTCGGTTTGTCTGCTCACGGATTATGGCCGCATGGATGCTGTCTTGGCCGGTATGTTGCCCGATGACCACAGGCCGGCAGTACTCGATGCTGGCGCGCCTGAGGTCTGTGCGACCAGGGACGGCTGCTTCACGGTGGCGCGTTTTGGGTGCAACCCGGGTCAGCAGGTCTCTGTTTTTGCGCTCGATCCTACCACACATATCCACTCATTGGGCTTAAAGTACCCGTTGGAAGACCGCTGCTTTACCTCCTGGTGGCAAGGCACCCTCAATGAGGCCACCGGCGAGCAGTTTTCGCTGTCGTTCGACAAGGGAGGGCTGATCGTTTACCGAGTGGGGTAATCTACATCCTTAATGATAAAATGCCATCCTTGCAGTTAACCGTTTACTGCATGGATGGCATTTTTTTTAGTGGAATGTTGTATCGTCTGATTAGTCAAACGCCGTATAAGCGGTTTCGCCGTGTTGAGTTTCATCGAGGCCGACGGCTTCTTCGGTGACTCCGGCCCTGACGCCTACCAGTACGTCACTTAGCTTGAAGAGCAGGGCGGTGCCGGCACCTGAGAAGAGGAGGGTGGCCAGGGTGGCAATGGCCTGCACACCCAGTTGATGCCAGTTGCCTTCTACAACACCGCTGTAATCCGGTTGAATGAGGGAGGTGGCCAGTACGCCCGTCAGCAAAGCGCCGATGATACCACCGATGCCGTGTACGCCAAAGGCATCCAGGGAGTCATCGTACCCCAGTTTGGGCTTGACGAAGGCCACCATGAGGAAGCATACCACAGAAACAACCACACCGATGATCAAAGCGCCGCTGACGCCGACAAAACCAGCTGCCGGTGTGATGGCGACCAGGCCGGCGACGGCGCCTGTACAGACACCAACGACAGTAGGCTTGCCACCGTGCAACCAATCGAGCAGGGCCCAGGTCAGTGCGGCCATGGCGGCTGAGAGGTGTGTCACCAGGAAGGCGTTGGCGGCCAATCCATCGGCTGCCAGGCCGCTGCCTGCGTTGAATCCAAACCAACCAAACCAGAGTAAGGCGGCTCCGATGAAGACGTGGGGAATGTTGTGCGGGGGAATGGCGTGGCCTTTGTAATCGCGGCGTTTGCCCAACATGACGGCTGTCACGATGGCGGCTATACCGGCGTTGATGTGTACCACCGTGCCGCCGGCAAAGTCTAATGCGCCCATTTTGAACAACCAGCCATCGCCGGACCAGACCCAATGGGCTATGGGGTTGTAAATGAACAAGGCCCAGAGTACCGAGAACAACAGAAAGCCTTTGAACTTGATGCGTTCAGAGAAGGCACCGATGATAAGGGCTGGGGTTATGATGGCAAACATGCCCTGGAAGGCGATGAACAACAGGTGGGGGATAGTCCCAACACTGGTTCCATCGGCCGTCAACTGGGAATGGGAAATAAACGCGGGACTGAGATCGCTGGGCTGAATGCCTTTGAGGAAGGCCCAGTCAAGGTCGCCTATGAAGGGGGCTAGCCAGCTGTCGGATGATCCGAAGGCCAGGCTGTAGCCCACGGCTACCCACTCGAAGGCAATGACGGCTGCAATGACCAGGCATTGCATCAGTACGTTGAGGACGTTCTTGCGACGCACCAGACCGCCGTAGAATAGGGCGAGTCCGGGTAGGGTCATGAGAAACACCAGGGCGGTGGCTACCAGCATCCAGGCTGTGTCGCCGGCGTCGATGACAGGGGGAGATGTGGCCTCGGTGGCAGCCGTTTGTAGGGCTGTTGTTTGGGCGGCAGCTGTTGATCCAATGGCTGAAAAAAGCAGTAGTACACTGTATATCTTTTTCATAAAAGTTGATTTTTTTAGTGTGAGGCGTTGGTTTAAGAATAGATTCCTAAATTACAGATAGATAAAATGTTGTAAAGATTTAATCAGCGGCTTTTCCCGTTGCCTTCGTCTTTATTGAACAACGCTTCCGGGCCTGTTTCTCCGGTGCGTATGCGGTAGGTTTCCAGGATGTCAGAAACGAAGATCTTGCCGTCGCCTGTATCACCCGTGCGGGCTGCCCGCATGATGGCCTGAACGGTTACATCAGCATTGATGTCTCTTACAACAATGGACAGCATACGCCGCTGGATGTAGCTGGATTGAAAAACTTGACCCCTGACCACTTGATCTTCGGTGGACTTACCCAGGCCGGTGATATCCCAGTAGGAAAACCAATCGATGCCGGCTTCGTAGAGGGCTTTTTTCACATCTTCGAATTTGGATTTTCGGATAATGGCTTCTATTTTTTTCATAAGGTGGATGGTTAGATGATTTGTTGTCGTCATTTGGGTTAGAAACTCAATCCGGCCACCAGGTAGGCATGCTTACCCGAAGGATTGAATCCGAGCAGACCGTAAACGGGCAGGGAGAATTGGTCGGTGAAGGCGAGACTCTTGCTAATTTTCAGGGCCACGTTGGTCACGCCAAAGCCGGTGGTGCCATAGATCGGGCTTTCATTCAAGGAGGCACCTGCTATGACGTTGACCTGATCTGAGAGGGAGTATCCCAATTCCAGGTATGTGGAGTAGGCTTGATCACCGTTGCCCAGTTTGTCCGCTCCGGCAAAAAAGGCGTTCAGGGAGGCGCTCAGGGGCAGTGAGGCGATGTCACTCACAGCTATAGCTGCTTCAAACGCGTGATCGGTGCCTTGACCGTAGTCGAAGTAGTTGCGGGTAAAATTCCAGTTGTAGTCGGTTACGGTGACTGTCACCTGATTACCTATTGCATACGAGGCGTACAGGTCTACTTCTTTAACGGATCCGGTGAAACTGCCCGAGCCCCAGGTGCCCAAGGTCAGGTCGCCCAGCTTGTAGGAGAGGTAGGGTTGAATATTGGGGTTGCCTTTCGGTGCAGTGGGATCCTGGGGCACGCCACGCCACACATAGGAACTGACAACATCGACGCCAACACTGAAAGGCTCATTGTCTTCCTGGGCGTTAACGTTGCCGGGGGTGAACACGATGGTTATGATGGCACTGACAATCAAAACGGTACGGAATAATGGTTTCATACACTTTTTTTTTGGTTAAGTACTCAAAGACCTTGGACCTGAGCCGACGAGGCTAGCACTCGTCGGCATTTTGTCCATTGAAAACCTAAATACGTTACAAACGTAAAGCAAAAAATGTAAACGACAAAACAAAAAGAAAGAAAAATACAAATATGAGCAATAAAAGGATAGTTTATGGTCGAAATGGGGATTAAAATGGATGGTTCTAGTGCTGATGTGCTTTCAATATGATTTAAGGGTGATCCATGATAGACATCGTTTTTTGTGGGTGCCATCGTATTTGGGGAAAATAGTATATTTGTAAAAGTAATCAAAACTACATCATGAAAAATCAAATGCTTAGCCTACTCTTTACAGGCCTTCTTTTAGGCGCTTGTTCCGATGAAGATATCCCTCAGTCACAAGTATCCAGTATTGATAATAATGGTGTATTGAAGGGTGTCATTGCCGATTTCACGCCTGGAAGCGTGGATTCAGTGAAGGTGATTACCAGTAACGGTGTTGTGATTGGAATGAGTGCTGTTGACTCGAGTGGAGCTTTTAAGATCAACCTTTCTGATGAAGGGCTTGTGCCAACGGAACCATTAGCGGATTATCTTATGACCGGTTTTGAGGGGACAATCACGCCGAAGAACGCACTGATAGCAACGTTGGGAGTGGCGGCCTATAAGGATGGTCAAGAGTTGGGGGTCTTGTATAAAAGCAATTTTACACTGAAATATCCTAGTATGAATGACCAATTTCAATCTTCATTTACCGATGAGCTTGGCTCAGCGATTAGTAGCTTTTACTACAGCCCTTCGTCGATCAAGGTAAAAGGTATAATCTAATATGGATGTTAATAGTCCGGTTTCGCCCGGTATTTACATACATATGACGAGGTATAGCTTCGATTATATGTTGAAACCTGGCTGGAATGAAATTGTGACTATGTACACTCAATACGCTGCAAAGAATCCTGTTGAATACTTATTCTTTACGTATACACAAACCATCTCCGTCAATATGACGTGGAAGCTGCTATCGTATCCATCTTACGACTATAACAATACCGATGACTATTTTTACGAATTTTAAGTCTTATTCGTCGACTTCGAGGTCTTGAACAGGAACGTTGCGGCGGAAGGCTTCTTTGAAGGAAATGAGGGTTTCGGTGCGGGCCAGGCCAAGGGGCTGCAGCTTTTCGTGGATGATGCTGAGCATGTGGCGGTTGTTCCTGGCGTAAATCTTGATGAACATGTCGTATTGACCGGTGGTGTAGTGGCATTCCACCACTTCGGGTATCTTGTTGAGAGCCTCTACCACGTCGCTGAAATGACCGGGGTCTTTGAGGAAAATACCTAGAAAGGCACAGGTCTGGTAACCGATTTTGCTGGCATCCAGTATGAATTCGGAGCCTTTGATGATGCCCAGGTTGGTGAGTTTCTGGATGCGTTGGTGAATGGCAGCGCCAGAGACACCACATTCTCTGGCTACTTCCAGGAAAGCTATGCGGGCGTCGGAAGAAATCATTTGCAGGATCTTTTCGTCCAGCTTGTCAATTTGATGGTGTCCCATGGTAGAAGGTTTATTGTTTTTTCAACACCTGGGCGGTGCGGGCCGGTAGGTATAGTCTGAGCCATTCCAGGTCAGTGTTCTTTTCAAAGCCACTTTGGGTAAAGTGTTCCAGGCTTTCGTTGACCAGACCGTAACCGCCGAAGGACGCCGAGTCTGTGTTGAGGAGCACTTTGTAACTGCCCTTGTCCACCAACATACCGTAGCCGGTGAACGATTTGTAGGGGTGTAGGTTGATGACGAACAAGAGATCCCCACGCTGGAAAGCCAGTACCTGGTCGCCATCGTTGATGCAGCGTTGAACAGGACCAGAAGCCATCGAAGCTTTGTTTGACTTGAGCATGTTGATCATGGACTGGTCGAAATCCATCAGTTGTTTGTACTTCAGGTTGGGGTTTTCGGCCAGGCTCCATTGCCTGCGGGCGTATTTGTACGACCAACCGTTGCCTTCCCTGGGGAAGTCTACCCATTCGGGGTGACCGAATTCGTTGCCCATGAAATTGAGGTAGCCGCCGTTCAGGGTGGAGGCCGTGAGCAAACGTATCATCTTGTGTAGTGCGATGCCCCGTTCTACCACAAAGTTGGTGTCGCCTTTCGACATGTGCCAATACATATCGGCATCTATTAGGCGGAAAATAATGGTTTTGTCACCTACCAGCGCCTGGTCATGGCTTTCGGCGTAGGTGATGGTTTTCTCGTCGGCCCTGTGGTTGGTCAGTTCCCACCAGATGCCACCGGGTTTCCATTGTTCATCCTTGAATTCCTTGATGAGTTTGATCCAGTAGTCGGGTACGCCCATGGCCATGCGGTAGTCAAATCCCATGCCGCCTTCCTTGAAGGGCACAGCCAGGCCAGGCATGCCGCTGACTTCTTCGGCAATGGTGATGGCTTTGGGGTTGATTTCGTGAATGAGTTTGTTGGCCAGAGTGAGGTAGCAGATGGCGTCGCCGTCCTGATTGCCGTTGTAGTAATCACCGTAGTTGCCGAAGTTGTCGCCCAGTCCGTGGGAGAGGTATAGCATGGATGTAACCCCGTCGAAACGGAATCCGTCGAAACCGAAGACCTCCAGCCAGTAACGGCAGTTGGACAAGAGGAATCGAACCACCTCGGGCTTGTGGTAATTGAAGCAAAGGGAATCCCAGGCTGGGTGTTCACCTTTGAAGTACAAGCTGCGATCACCATCGAGGGCAGCCAACCCTTCGGCTGTATTTTTGACGGCGTGGGAATGGACAATGTCCATGATGACGCTCAATCCCATGCCGTGGGCTTCGTCGATGAGTTCTTTGAGCTCTTCCGGTGTGCCGAAGCGGGAGGAAGGGGCAAAGAAGCTGGATACGTGGTAGCCAAAGGAACCGTAATAGGGGTGTTCCTGAATGGCCATGATCTGGATGGCGTTGTAGCCGGCCTTGGCGATATGAGGTAAAATCAATCGCCTGAATTCATCGTAGGAGCCCACCTTTTCGCCTTCCTGGGCCATACCGATGTGGCATTCGTAGATCAAGAGGGGACTGGTGTCGGGCTTGAAGCGTTTGTGCTTAAAGACATAGGGTGTCTCCGGCTCCCAGACTTGGCAACTGAAGAGGTGGGTATCCGGGTCTTGAACCACGCGCGTGGCATATGCCGGGATGCGTTCGCCAGCACCGCCTGGCCACTCCACATAAAGCTTGTAGAGCTGACCGTGTTTGACCTGTGAGGCGGCCAGGTTGATTTCCCAAACCCCATCTTCCAGACGTTCAAGCTTGTATGCGTCCTGTCTGGTCCACTGGTTGAAGTCACCGATCAGGTAGACGGCAGTGGCATTGGGCGCCCATTCGCGGAAAGTCCAACCTTCAGGCGTTTTGTGCAGGCCGAAAACAAGGTGGGCGTCGGCAAAGTCGGCCAACTTTCCACCGCCTATGAACTCGGCTTCCCGTTGACGGGCGTAGGCGTAGCGTCCATGAATGGCTTCCTTGTAGGGCTCCAGCCATGGATCGTTCCGCACAATTTTCAACGTACTCTTTTTTTCCTGTAAGGGCATGGGAGTGGTGGTTTTTTGGAGGGCTATACGAGAACCTTTACGACAGCTTTTTTGATTGGACCTTGTCCAATGCAGGGGGCGTGACCGTCTTCGGGGAAGAAGATGACAAATTCACCGGGTTGGACGGCAATGCGTGAAGTGGGCGTGTCGGTAAAGAATATGATGTCCTTTTCAGCGTTATAGGGTGCTGTTTCCTGCTTGCAGGCTTCGATGGGCAACCATCCGTGAGCTTCGGAGCCGGAGATGACGGTTTGAATATCGATGTAGCGTTGATGGGCTTCCAATTTGGCGTTTTCAGGGGTTTTACCCTCTGTTTCCATGATGGAAACGGTCAATTTGCCTTCGATGAGCACGGTCTTGCCGGGCTCCATGCTGGAAAGGTCATTTTGGTTGAGGAAATCAAACGCTTGTTTGAATAAAGGGTGCAACGCTACATAAGCGTCACAGTTTTTCAGTGAGTCTAAGACCATGACAATGAATTAGCCGACAGTTAATAACAATGAAAGAATAACCGTCAGGCACTTACAGAAGGCCGAAAACGGTTTGACAAATATAACAGATTATTCGTTAAAAACGTCAAAAAGTAGTAAGTTTGTCGTGTCGATAAAACTCCTGACATTCGCCTATGTCCCATTTGCCGTCTTTGATCATTGACCTGGCGTTGATATTAAGTGCGGCGGGTGTCATGACCCTCTTATTCAAATGGTTGAAACAACCGCTTGTCCTGGGCTACGTCCTGGCAGGTGTTTTGGCTGGTCCTCACCTGGGCTTGTTGCCCTTTGAGGTACACGATACCGCCAATATTCAGACCTGGGCCGACATCGGGGTGATCATCCTTCTTTTTGCACTAGGTCTGGAGTTCAGCTTCAAAAAACTGCTCGCTGTTGGTAAGACGGCCTTTGTGTCCACGATAGTCATTGTGGCCGGCATGATGTCGGCTGGATTGTTGGTGGGGCATCTGATGGGGTGGTCCACGTTGAATGGACTGTTCCTGGGTGGTATGCTTTGTATGTCGTCGACGACCATCATCATCAAGGCCTTTAACGATACCGGCATGAAAGAAGCTCCACATGCTAAATTGGTGTTTGGGGTGCTGGTGGTGGAAGACCTGGTGGCTGTGTTGCTGATGGTTTTGCTGTCAACCATTTCTGTCAGCAAGGTGGTGGATGGGAGTGAGTTGTTGTTCAGTATTTCCCGTCTGGTCTTTTTCCTCTGTTTGTGGTTTTTGTTTGGCATTTATTTGGTGCCCACCTTCCTGAAGCGTGTACGGCATTTGTTGTCGGACGAGACCTTGCTCATCCTGATCACGGCCTTGTGTCTGGTCATGGTGGTGCTGGCTGTAAAGGCAGGCTTCTCAGCTGCCCTTGGGGCTTTCATCATGGGTTCCATCTTATCGGAGACCCACGATCTGAAACGCATTGAAAAGGTACTGGAGCCCCTCAAACTGTTTTTTGGGGCCATCTTTTTCGTATCGGTGGGCATGATGGTGCAACCTGACATCATTGCTGATAATGCCTGGACGGTGGTGATTCTTATCATAACGGTTCTGGTGGGACAGGTGGTGTTTGCCACCCTGGGGTTGCTTCTCTCTGGCCAGCCTTTGCAAACAGCCTTGAGGTCGGCCTTCAGTTTGGGACAGGTAGGGGAGTTTGCCTTTATCATTGCTGGTCTTGGTATAACCTTGCATGTCACCGAATCGGTTTTGTACCCCATTAT
>JAAYBL010000051.1 GCA_012718945.1 Bacteroidales bacterium | reverse complement strand
TTGAGTCGGTTCGCCTGGTAGCTCTCGAAGTTGGAAACGGAGCTGACTTCCAACCAGCGTTGCTGGGCGGCAGACCAGACTTCAAAATCGAAGGTGAGGGCCGAGGTGAAACTCATGTCGCCTCCGCAAAGGCGAAGGATACGCCAGGGCAGTTCGAGTTTGTCCACCAACCCTTGTACGTAAGCGACCATTTCCTTCAGCGATTCGTAGGAATGTTCAGGGGTATCGATGCGGACAATTTCCACCTTGTCGAATTGATGCAGGCGGTTGAGTCCACGTACGTCCTTGCCGTAGGACCCGGCTTCACGACGGAAACAAGCCGAATAGGCCGCATTTTTTATGGGTAGGTCTTTCTCGTTGAGGATGACATCCCTGTAAATATTGGTCACCGGTACTTCGGCGGTAGGAATCAGGTAAAAATCGTCAACAGTAGCATGGTACATCTGACCTTCCTTGTCGGGAAGTTGGCCGGTACCATAACCGGAGGCGGCATTGACCACGTAGGGTGGTTGGATTTCCAGGTAACCGGCTTCACGGGCATTGTCGAGGAAAAAGTTGATCAAGGCGCGCTGCAGGCGGGCTCCTTTGCCCTTGTAAACAGGGAAACCAGCGCCGGTGATTTTGACACCCAACTCAAAATCGATGAGGTCGTATTGCTTGCACAAGTCCCAATGAGGTTGAGCATCGGCAGGCAGTTCGGGCATTTTGCCACCCATGCGTTCCACCAGGTTGTCTTCGGCAGTACGGCCTTCAGGTACACTGGCGTGGGGTAGGTTGGGCAGCTGTACCAACAACGCTTGTAAGTTTTCTTCTATGTCTCTCAGGCTGGCTTCCAGCGTCTTATTACTCTCTTTGAGGCTGGCAGTCCGTTCTCTGGCGGCTTTGGCAGCTTCTTGCTGGCCAGACTGCATGAGTTGACCGATGGAACGTGATAATGTATTTAATTCAGCCAGACCGGCGTCCAGGTCGGTTTGAGTACGTTTGCGGTTGGCGTCCAGGTCGAGGATGTCGGCCACAAGTTGTTTGCCGTCAAAGCCTTTTTTGGCCAAACCGGCCAGGACGGTCTCTTGATTGTCTGTAATGAATTTGAGCGTGAGCATACCCTTGGTCTCTTAAGTTTGTGGAGGGACAAAGGTACATCGTATCGGCTGAAATCACAACTTTTTTTCCGCTTCCAAGGCCTGTCTGAGTGTAGGATAACGAGCAATATAACCAGCATCGGTCATCTTTTTGGCGCTGACCTGGCAGCCCTCGAGCAATAAGGTGGCTCTTTCACCCATCAACAGTCGAAGCACAAAGGCAGGTAGCGGTGGTAAGAAAAAGGGTCGGTGTAGGGTGGAAGCCAAGGTGGCCGAAAACGAACGGTTGGTGTGAAGCTCAGGAGCAACGGCGTTGAATACACCTTCAAGGTGCTGCTCTTCAACTGCTTTCATGTATTGGAGGCAAAGATCGTCCAGGTGTATCCAAGGCATGCCTTGATGCCCTGACCCTAAGGGACAGAGCAATCCAAGCCCTGCCAACCGCTGGAGTAGGGGCAGCACGCCACCGTGACGGCTCAAGACCAATCCAGTGCGTAAGATCACCACCCTGGTGCCAATTGCTTGGAAGGCCATGGCGGCGGCTTCCCAGTCTACACAGACCTGACTGAGAAAATCGTTGGAAGGAGGATCCGTTTCTACGTAACAACGATCCGAGGTGTCGTTGCCATAATACCCTACGGCCGAAGCCGAAACCAGGGTGGGCAGGTGTTGACCGCGCCGTTCCAACGCCATTCGTATCACCTCAAGCCCTAGTACCCGACTATCCCTGATGCTTCGACGGCGCTCCTTTGTCCAGGGGTGCGCTCCGATATTTTCACCGGCCAGATGAATGATGGCGTCCACCCCTTCCAAGGCTTTTTCATCAAGGTAGCCTTTACGTGGATCCCACATATATGAGTGTGCGTCGACCGAACGGCTCAACAACCGGACATCGTGCCCGGAAGCGCTGAGTTGGGCTGTCAGTTGTCTTCCTACCAACCCACTACCACCAGTGATCAGGATGGTCGCCATGTTGCATTTATTGGTTCAAATGTAACCAATCCACACCAGTCAAACCAGGGTATTGAATAAATTTTTACATTTGCAGGTACAGCGACTTTTTTTGGCGCTTACGACAGAAATCCACCTGAAAAATGAACAAACGACAGCTTTTCCTGGCCTTTGCCTTGCTGCCCCTGCTGGCCTGGTCAGCCGAGCGCATGAAGTATAATTTTGATTCCGATTGGAAGCTATTCGTGGGCGATGATTCATCTGCCTATGATGTGAAATATGATGACAGTTCCTGGTCGCCCGTTACGTTACCGCATGCCTTTAATGAAAAAGAAGCCTACGCCAAGCCCATCGATCAACACACGGGCAGGGTCGTTTGGTACAGGAAAACCTTCGTCATACCCACCAAACACAAAGGTCAACGCGTCTTTATCGAGTTTGAAGGAGCCAGGCAGGCTGCCGAAGTTTGGGTCAACGGTACCCGCATTGGATTGCACGAAAACGGTGTCATGGCCTTTGGTTTCGACCTGACCGACGTGGTCACGCTGGGCAGTCGCCACCCCAACGTCATCGCCGTACGCACTGACAACAGCTGGGATTACAAGGAAAAAGCGACTGGCTCCTCTTTCCAATGGAACAATAAGAATTTCAACGCAAATTATGGTGGCCTGCCCAAACATGTGTACCTGCATACCACCAATAAGCTGTACCAGACATTGCCTTTGTACAACAATCTGAAAACCACAGGTGTGTATGTCTACGCCACCGATATCGACGTGGCTGAAAACAAGGTGCTGGTCAATGTTGCTTCTGAAGTCTGCAACACCAACAATCGCCCCAAAAATGTCAGGTTGAGTATTCTGATTCGGGACGCAGACAGGCGTTTTGTCAAAGAATTCCAATCGGAGGAGGTGATGTTGGAACCCGGAGAAACCAAGGTGATCAAAGCCGCCGGTACGCTTAAGAATGTCAATTTCTGGAGCTGGGGGTACGGTTATTTGTACGAGGTTACGTCCAGCCTGGTTGCTGGTAAGACCATCGAAGATGCGGTCAAAGTCCGCACCGGTTTCCGCAAAACCTATTTTGGGCAGGGTGTTTTCAGGCTTAACGACAGGGTGTTGCAACTGAAAGGTTATGCCCAACGCACCAGCAACGAGTGGCCAGGTGTCGGCTTGTCCGTGCCAGCCTGGCTGAGTGACTACAGCAACCACTTGATGGTGGAAAGCAACGCCAACCTGGTTCGTTGGATGCACGTAACCCCCTGGAAACAAGATGTGGAATCCTGCGACAGGGTAGGACTCATTCAGGCAATGCCTGCCGGTGATGCCGAAAAGGACGCATCCGGTCGTCAGTGGGAACAACGATTGGAACTCATGCGCGATGCCATCATCTACAACCGTAACAACCCCAGTGTTATTTTCTATGAATGTGGCAACGAAAGCATCAGTGAGGAGCACATGGCTGAAATGAAAGCCATCAGGGATACCTATGACCCCTTCGGAGGCCGCGCCATAGGCTCCAGGGAGATGTTGGACAGCAAGATTGCCGAGTACGGGGGTGAAATGCTCTACATCAACAAGAGTGCCAGTAAGCCCGTCTGGGCCATGGAATACTGCCGCGATGAGGCCTTACGCCTCTATTGGGATAACCATTCCTACCCCTTCCACAAACACGGCGATGGCCCGCTGTACCGCAACGCCAATGCTTCGGCCTACAACCAGAACCAAGATTTGTTTGCCATGGAAACCGTGGTGCGCTGGTACGATTACTGGCGTGAACGCCCGGGAACAGGCAGAAGGGTCAGTTCGGGTGGTACCAGCATCATTTTTTCCGACTCAAACACCCATTACAGAGGGGCAGAGAGTTACCGTCGCAGCGGCAAAGTTGATGCCATGCGCATACCCAAAGACGCTTTCTACGCCCATCAGGTGATGTGGGATGGCTGGGTCGATGTAGAAAACCACCGCACCCACTTGGTTGGTCACTGGAATTATCCGGCCGGTACGGTCAAACACGTTTATGTGGTGTCGTCCGGCGATAAGGTGGAGCTGTTTGTGAACGGCAAAAGCCTGGGCTTTGGCGCCCAATCCTTCAGGTTCTGGTTTACCTTCAAAGATATCGCGTTCGAGCCTGGTGTCATTAAAGCCGTCAGCTACGATGCGGCAGGCAGGCAACAGAGTGTGGCTGAGTTACGTACAGCTGGCGAGCCAGTAGCCCTACGATTGACCACCATCGAACGTCAATCCAGGCTGATGGCCGATGGTGCCGATATGGTGTTGGCTGAGATTGAGGTGATAGATGCGCATGGTCAACGTTGTCCGTTGGCCAACGATATGATTACCTTCAGCTTACAAGGTGAAGCTGAATTCCT
>JAAYBL010000050.1 GCA_012718945.1 Bacteroidales bacterium | reverse complement strand
GCTCTTGTGAGTGCCAGGCGGGCTTGTAGGGCGAGGGCGGCTTTCTTATCAGGACGACCAATCTCAACCTGACTCATGGGCAAGTGGCTGACGGCAAAGTCGATGTCGTCCAAAATGACCTCATAAAAATCATCGACCGAGCTGCGTTGGGCGCTGAGTACGGGGCCAGCCGTTTCCTCGGTACGGAGGATGACACCACCCCATTGTTCCACTATCATCCAGTTGTAGTAGGCTCTGAGGAAGTGGGCCTCGGCCACCTTGGCATCGCGAATGGAATCGTTGGGGAAGCCAGCTCCGTCTGCCCTGCCAATGGCTGCATTGCAAAGGTTGATGGGGTCGTACATGCGCTTCCAGGGATTGTTAAACTTGGTCAGGTCGGAAGCCAGGTTCATATAGCGGGTGGTTTGCTTGTTGTAGAAACTCTTCTCGTTGTTAAACCAGCAGTCGGTGCCCCCTTCCGTCATCAGTAAAATATCTTCAGTGCCGTAGAACTCCTTACGGAGGTTGACGTAGCAAGCGTTTACCAGGGTTTCAAAGCCCTCGGGCGTGCTGAAAACGGTTTCCGCCGTTACACCCGAAGGGTTGTATTCATCCAGGTCGCAGGCGTGAAACAGCCCGACGGTCAGCAGGAGAATGGTTATCGGTAAGTATTTCATAGTTACTTGATTTTTGTAGAATGTGTACGTAGGACGTTTAGATGGTCAGGTTCAAACCGAAGACGATTTGACGACCCAGGGGCGAATCTTCCGATCCACCACGTTCGGGGTCGTAGTTATTCAGCAGGTGGCTCTTGGCCCAGTACCACAGGTTGGAACCGGTGGCATATACCCTGAGCCGTTCGATGGACAGCGCTGAACTGATGGATGCTGGCAGGGTGTAGCCCAGATTGACGGTCTTTAGCTTGATGTAGGAACCATCCGTATACTTAAGGGTTTGGTAGCCTACGTAGGCACTGATGTCCTTCAGCGCGTCGGGCCTCGGGAAATCGTTGGAAGGATTGGTCGGTGTCCAGTAATCCAGGCCTGAAGGGATGTTGGACGCATTGGGTTTATACCTACCCAGAATGTCTGAAGCGATGACCTGTCCCCAACGGGCATTGAAAAACACGCTCAGGTCGAAACCTTTGTAGGTAAACGTATTGTTCAGCCCCATCTGCCATTTGGGATTTCGCGAACCGATGTACACATAATCGGCCTCGTTGATAAAACCATCGGAGGCATCGGCCACCCCATCACCATCGCTGTCGACGGTGATTTGGTCTTTGAGTCTGATGTCACCGGGGGCGGCTCCGTAAGCAGTCGCGGCGGTCTCCTCGCCCAACTGCCAGATACCCAGCTTCTCGTAGCAACGGTAGGAACTGATTTCATGACCGAGTAACAAGCTGTTGGCCTCACCGTTGATGATGTCGCTGCCATCTACCAGGGAGGTAATGGCTTCCTTGTTGGTGGAGAAGGTCAGGATGGACGACCATTTGAAGTTTTTGCGACGGATGTTGTCCGATTGGATGGACAGTTCAAAGCCTTTGTTGGAGCTGCTGGCCACGTTTTGCCACATGGTGAAACCACCACCGCCGGCAGAAGGCAACTGGGGACGTTTCAACAGAATGTCGGAAGTCAGGGTCTGGTAAACATCGGCCGTTACGTTGATGCG
>JAAYBL010000049.1 GCA_012718945.1 Bacteroidales bacterium | reverse complement strand
TTTCTTCACCCAGGTTGAGGTATTGACCACCGGCGGTACCAAGCGACAATACATTGAAAACTTCATCGGTACCGATGGGAACAATGTCAGCACCACCCACACAGGTAGCAGTGTAACCGCTGACTTCGTCTGTAACAGTGGTAACACCATCTTCACGTTTAATATTGTCGTCCAGGAAGTTCCAGGTAGCAACAATTTCTACAGGGTCGTTGATCGGGTAAACAACCACGTCAAACATTTTGACAACGGAAGTTGTATCAGTACCTACGATGTAAGACATGGTAGCTGTCAAGGTAGCAGCAGCACGGAAACGATCCAAGCGGTGAATCGTACCATCTTTTTCAACAACAAGAGAGTCGCTGGTTGTCCAGGCAACTGTCACACCATCGGTGCCAGCTGTGGTTGGCAATACCAGGTTTTCTTTGACATCAGTCGTATTACCAATGGTAAATGCATTGTAGGCATTGATCAATTCAATGGGGTAACCATTCATCACCATCAGGTCTTCCTGAGACAAGGCTCTGTTGTATACACGGAAATCATCTATCTTACCATTGATGGTAGGGTCGGGGTACTGTGATTTACCCAAGTAGTTTTGGGTAGTCACGCCCATGGAAGCCGGGGTAGAGGTAAACGTTTCGCTGGTACCAGCCAAAGCGCCGTTTACATAGAACTTTACGGTACCTTCTCCCAATTCATTGTAGGATCCAGTAACGGCTACGTGTGCCCACTGACCGGCATCAATCTTAATGGAAGAGGATATAGCTTGTTCACCTACTTCAGCATCTTTCTTGATGACAAATTTGAAATGGCCATCAATGGGAGCCATAAAAAGGTTGGTGGCTTCGCCTGATCCAAAGTCAAACACACGACCCCAATAATTAATGGTGTTGAGGTTGACCCAGCATGCAAAGGTGAAGTCCGTTACATCGGAGAGCACTCCTTCAGGAATGGCTACGTAGTCTTCAACGGCAAGCAGATTGACAGCTTGACCTGTCTTTCCTTCTGCAACAGCGGCTGCACCCATCAGGGTTGCGACGAAACCGTTACCTGATGCATCAGGAACTGCGACATCTGTCACGTCGTCAAAAGTGTAGTGCAATTTCAGGCCAGACGTCAAATCTACTGCGAAAGTTGACGTCGTCACCAGAAATGCACTTAACAGAAAAGCGTAAAGTTTCTTTTTCATGTTACTGTACAATTTGGTTAATAATGGAAATGTGATTATTGTGAGCTGAGAACGATAATCCGTAAGCTGAATCCCCTGTAGACGTGGGGAAAGAAGAAGAAAACCAAATTTGAAGATCTGTTTTCAACGGTTTTGCGATTTAAGGTATGCAACATTCTAAGGGTCCCCACTGTCGAAAAATCGTCAGAAGGTGGGTGACATATCGCCGTAAAGATAGTTTTTTTTTCAGACGTACAAAAAAAAGGTGTCAAAAAAACACTTATCCACCAAAAAAAGACCGTACCCTCTCGGATACGGTCTAAAAGAGTAAGGTTATTGTTCGTTATGCGGAGACCAGATTGGGGAAAAATACCGAGAACACAAGCACCAGCAAACCGAGCAATAGCACAGCAATGGTTGCTTTTGAACTACCCTTCCATTCCTTGAGCAGGATACCCCAGACATTGCTGAAGGTCACATTCAAGGCCATTAGGATAGACCAGGAGAAGGCAAGCATGATGGCGTTGTCGGCCAGGAAACTTTTACCCATGGATAAGCCGAAAAACTGTGAATACCACAACAAACCGGCCAATGCGCAAAACAGCAGATTGTTCACCCACACGGAGCCTTCCGTCTTGGTGTAATCGGAGAACGTCTTGTTTTTTGCATTCTGGAAAAGGCAATAAACGGCATTGGTAAGGAAGCCACCCAAGGTCACCATAAAGGTGGCTGGCAGCGTGGCAAACAGGTCACTGGCACCGAGGTTGCGGGCCGCTTCGGCCAGGGGTTCACCGGCTTTCAGACCCAAGCTGAAACAGGCGCTCATCACACCGGCCAGCAAGGCCACCAATAGACCCTTTGTCAAGGCGAAATCCTTGATAGCAGCCTTCTTTTGTTCCTCCGTCATGGACTTGGCCCGCAAGGTGCCGGCATAGCCTATGACAAAAATACCGGCCAGCGTGATGCTAACGCCGATCAGCAGGATCAAACCAGGACCGTGCAACAAATCCTGCTTGTCAAAGAACAAGGCGGGAATGAGGGTACCAAAAGCCGAACAGGTACCCAGAGCGATGGATTGACCCAACGCCACCCCCAGGTAACGCATGGACAAACCAAAGGTCAAACCACCAATGCCCCAGAGAACCCCAAAAAAGAGGGCTCCTGCAGCCGGTGCAAAGGACACACCAAACAGTGTCGATGGGGTATCCACACCAAGGATGTCAAAGAGAGAGGCTCCCTGAGGCACTGCCAACAGGGCTCCCAGGAATGGAAACACCAACCAGGCGAAAACGCCCTGGGTCAACCAAAAGGTTTCCCAGGACCATTTTTTCACCTTTTTGATGGGTACATACGAACTCGATTGGCCAAAACTGCCAACGGCGATGATAAGCAGACCCAGTATGGTATTCATGTGCTTAGCGTTTGGAGGTCACGTCCACTTCGTACTTTTGAATATCGGCGATGTAACCTTCACCTACAGGCACGTTGTTGTTCAGGCAGAACATATCCCAAACGGCATGCCAAGGCATTGCCTTACCTTCTTCCAACACAGCCAGGCGTTCGAAATACTTGCCTTCGGCCTCGTATTGACGGAGCATCTTAATGGGTTCCAGCAAGCCCAGGAGGAAGCACTTCTGAGTGGCGCGGGTACCGATAACATAGGCACCGATGCGGTTAATGGAAGCGTCAAAGTAGTCCAGACCAATGTTTACACGGTCCATTTGACCACTACGTACAATTTCCTTGGCCAAATCAAGGGTATCATCGTTCATCAGGGTCACATGGTCGGAGTCCCAACGGATGGGGCGGGATACGTGCAACATGATTTCAGGTGTGAACAGCAGCAACGAAGAAATTTTATCGGCAATGCTTTCTGTCAAATGGAAGTGACCGGTGTCGAGGGTAACAATCTTGTTGTTCTTGGCACCATAACCCAGGTAAAAATCATAGGAACCAACCGTGTAGCTTTCTGCTCCGATACCAAACAATTTGGCTTCGATGCAATCTTTCATGTTGTCGTACTTGGTTGCGAAGATTTCATCCAGTGATTCCTTGAGAAGGCGACGGTATTCCAGACGATTGACAGTCTGATCCTTGCTACCGTCATGAATCCAGAGGTTCATCACACAAGGTGAGCCTTGATATTTACCCATGGCTTCAGCGATGGCGCGGCAACGCTTGGTGTGTTCGATCCAGAACTTCCTGATTTTGGGATCAGGATTGGCCAGGGTCAATTCACCTGAAAGCGGGTGGGAAAAGGAGGTGGAGTTGAAATCCAGCATAAAGCCGTTTTCTTTGGCCCACTTCATCCAGCTTTCAAAGTGCTTGGGTTCAATCTGGTCGCGGTCTACAAACACCCCACCAAAATCGCCGTAAATAGCGTGGAGGTTGAGGCGGTGTTTGCCCGGTATAAGGGAAGCAGCCTTGAGGATATCAGCCCTCAGTTCTTCGATGTTGCGGGCTTTGCCAGGGTAGTTACCAGTGGCCTGGATACCGCCGCTCAGTGTGGCATCCGGATTTTCAAAGCCTGTTACATCGTCAGCCTGCCAGCAATGCAGGGAGATGGCTATTTTTTGCAGTTGTTTCAGGGCGGCGTCGGTATCGACCCCAAGGGCGGCATAGCGTTCTTTGGCTAGATCGTAAGCCTTCTGGACGGTTTGATTGTTTACCATGATTGTAACGGTTTAGTGTATAGTATTAAGGAAAAAGCGCATTAAAGACCGGTTACGGCCAGAAAACGGGTATAGGCGGCTTCCCAGGCAGCAGCATCCTGCGGTTCGAAAAGGTCGGGGGTTACGGCCTGACGGATCAAGGCACGCATGTCACCCAACGTATCAACCACGCCCATAGCCTTCGCCTGCATCATGATGTTGCCAATGGCTGTCGCTTCAGAGGGACCAGCCATGACAGACATACCGATGGCGTTGGCGGTAAATTGGTTGAGCAGACGGTTTTTGGCACCACCACCGATGATGTGCAGTCGTTCAATGGGGAACGGAGCTACTTGCTGCAGTTTGCCCAGCACGTATTTATACTTGAGAGCCAGGCTGTCAAAAATACAACGAACAATGGCTGCATGCGTGGCAGGTACCACCTGGCCAGTCTGACGGCAGTAGTCAGCCAAGGCAGCTGTCATGCATTTAGGATTGGCAAACGAGGGGTGATCGGGATCAACCAGGCTTTGGAAGCCGGCCGAGCTAGAGGCCATTTCCACAATGGTCGGGTAATCATAGGTCGTACCTTCCTTTTCCCATTCCTTGCGGCATTGTTCCAAAAGCCACATGCCGGTGATATTCTTCAGGAAGCGTGTGGTACCTTCCACCCCACCCTCGTTGGTGAAATTCATTTCAAACGAGGCGTCGTTGATGATGGGGTCAACGACCTCGATGCCCATCAACGACCAGGTACCTGAACTCAGGTAGGCGAAACGCTCATTTTCAGCAGGCACGGCAGCAATGGCTGAACCAGTGTCGTGACCGGCCACGGCGATAACGGGCACTTTGCCCAACCCTGTTTCTGCTGCCAGTTCATCAGTCAAGGGACCAATAACGGTACCGGGATTGACCAACGCGGGGAACTGCTCAATGGAGGCACCGGCCGCCTTGAGTAGTTTGGCATCCAATTGTTTGGTTTTGGGGTTGAGGAATTGGGACGTTGAAGCGATGGT
>JAAYBL010000005.1 GCA_012718945.1 Bacteroidales bacterium | reverse complement strand
GCTGCTACCGAAACCGACATCGTCTCGGGCTATGTTACCTTGGTTTCCCTGTTTGGCATACCCATGGTCAACTTGACGCCTGCCTTCATGCCCTACTGGCAGCAAACGCTCAAGCGGGTGTTCGATAAAACCGCAGCCCTGTTGTGCTTGTTGCTGTTGTCTCCCGTGTTCCTGTACCTGATCTGGCGGGTGAAACGAGACACTCTAGGTCCAGTGCTTTTCAAGCAGGAAAGAATCGGTAAAAATGGCAAACCGTTCATGATCTATAAATTCAGGACGATGTTTGTCGATGCCGAGAAAGATGGACCACGGCTTTCCTGTAAGGAGGATCCCAGGGTTACGCCGTTTGGACGGCTGATGCGCCGTTATAGGTTGGACGAGCTACCTCAATTTGTCAATGTGCTCAAGGGTGACATGTCTCTGGTGGGCCCCCGGCCTGAACGCCAGTATTTTGTAGATAAAATCATAGAGAAGGCTCCCCACTATTACCTCACTCAATCGGTGTTGCCTGGTATTACATCCTGGGGTATGGTGAAGTTCGGTTACGCCAATTCAGTAGACAAGATGATTGACAGACTTGCCTACGATATGTTGTACCTTGAAAATCAGAGTTTGCTCATTGATCTTAAAATCTTGTTGTTCACACTGAAACCGTTGTTTAAAGGTAAAGGCGTGTGACCGTCAGTGTCTTTGATTAACCCTCGATTTGCACAGTTCTGTTTTTTTTATCTTCTTTGCCCCGAAATTCAGATGGTATGACAGGTGGAGATTGGTATTCGAAGATGATTCGGTGGCGTGAAAACCACATCAAGGAGTCCAACTTTATCCTGGTTCTCAGCTTTGTGGTCGGAATATTGACAGCCTTGGCTGCCTGGCTGTTGAAAAACAGCATCCACCTGATACAAACCCTGCTGACATCTTTCTTTTCCATTGAACGTGTCAACTTTCTTTATTTGTTGTACCCGGCAGTCGGTATCTTGCTGGCTTCCTGGTATGTGCGCCGTGTGGTCAAGGATGATATCGGCCACGGTGTGACGCATATTCTGTACGCCATTTCCAGGCGGCAGGGGCGTCTCAAGCGGCACAATATGTGGACTTCCCTTATCGCCAGCTCTGTGACCATCGGAATGGGTGGGTCGGTCGGAGCGGAGGCACCCATTGTTTTGACGGGGTCGGCCATTGGGTCCAATCTGGGGTCCTATTTTAAAATGAACCACAAAACGTTGATGTTGCTCATTGGCTGCGGTGCGGCAGGGGCCATCTCCGGGATTTTTAAGGCTCCCATCGCCGGGATGTTGTTTACCATCGAAGTGTTGATGCTCGATTTGACGGCTGCATCCGTAATGCCTCTATTGATCTCTTCGGTCACGGCAGCCACCTTGTCGTACATCCTGACTGGTTCCTCCCCTATGTTTGCCTTCTCCATGTCGGAGCCCTTTGACTTGAGCCGTATCCCATGGGTGTTGTTGCTGGGCGTTTCATGCGGATTGGTGTCGTTGTACTTGATCAGGGGGATGAACAAGGTGGAAGGCTGGTACAAACGCATCAAGCACCCCATGCGTAAGTTGGCATTGGGTGCTGTGGTGCTTGGTGTACTGATATTCTTATTTCCACCCCTTTACGGAGAAGGTTACCTGGCCATCGAAAGTTTGATTTCCGAAAAGCCCTTGATGTTGGCCGAAGGTAGTTTGTTCTACGCTTTCAAGGATAACGTCTGGTTGTTTGTGGGCTATTTGGGCCTGGTCGTCTTTTTCAAGATTGTGGCGGCAGCCTCTACCAATGGAGCCGGTGGGGTAGGTGGGGTGTTTGCCCCCAGTCTTTTTGTAGGCGCCCTGGTGGGCTATATGGTGGCTACCATCGTCAATCAGTCTGGTTTGGGTGAGGTCTCTGGCGCGAATTTTGCCTTGATGGGCATGGCTGGTGTCATGTCAGCCGTGATGCACGCTCCCCTGACCGGCGTTTTCCTCATCGCCGAACTGACAGGGGGGTATGAATTGTTCCTGCCCCTGATGATGGTGTCCGGCGGTTCATTTTTGACGATTTACTTATTTGAAAAGCAAAGTATCTATGCCATTCGCCTGGCTCAAAAAGGGCAGTTGCTTACCCATCACAAGGACAAGGCTGTTTTGACGCTGATGAAGGTGGAGAATGTGGTGGAAACAGATTTTGATGTCATCAACCCCAATATGTATTTGGGTAATCTGGTCAAGGTGATTGCCACGGCCAAACGCAACATTTTTCCTGTCGTGGATGATGACAACGTGCTGCAAGGTATTGTTTTGCTCGATGACATCCGCAACATTATGTTCAGGTCTGAACTGTACTATCGCTTCAAGGTGCAGAAACTGATGATATCACCCCCGGCCAAGATCCACATCGATGACCCCATGGATCAAGTGATGCGGACCTTCGATGATAGTGGTGCCTGGAATTTGCCCGTGGTGGATGCCGATGATCATTACCTGGGCTTTGTGTCCAAATCAAAGATATTCAGTTCCTACCGCAGCGTACTGGTGAATTTTTCCGACGAGTAGGTTGAATGGGCCAAGGGTGGATAGGTGGCGGGACTATTCCACCATCTTGACATTGACTTCGCCAATACCGGCTTCTATGTTGATGAACAGCGTGTGTTTGCTGCGGCCGTAAGCGTCGTTGGTGTACGTCTTGCCATTCCGCTTGAAGAAAGGAATGTCAACTTCTCCAATGAGTCCGGAAACGAAGATGCGAACCCCTACATCGTAAGGCACTTTAAGGTCTAGTTCGCCCACACCGCCTTTGATGATGGCTTCAAGGTCGTTGTGCCAGCGGCCTGAAAGATCCAGATTGGCTTCTCCGGCCATCATACTGAACATCACTTCGGGTACTGAGGTGTTTCTGAGGTTGATGTTTGATTCGCCGGCCATCATTTTGTAATCAAATCGATTCAGACGGCTGCCTTCCAGGTCAATGTGTGCTTCTCCGGCTTTCAGGCGGATGGAAACACTGTTGGGAACATCGGGGTTGATGGATAAACGCCATTCATTGTCGCCAAAATCCTCCATACGTTTTTCCTTGTTGCTTTCGGATTCCACCCTCAAGTAGCCTGTTTTTCCCACCTCGTGATAAATCAAGCCCGGACGCAGAAATTCGTTGCTGTTGCCATAAAAGCAGTTGGCCAGAGATGTTGAGGTGTTGTCCAGGTAAAACTCGCCGGCTAGAAATTCGATGTCGGTCTTGACTTCTTTGGCTTGACCTTTATCGATGGATTTCTTGTAGCGGTAGTTGTCTGGCTCGGAAGCGGAAATGGTGGTGGCAAGCGCAAAGATGACGGCGGTTGCCCAATAAGCGGACTGTCTCATATGTCTACTGTTTAGGTGTTAGTTGTAATCTATCTATAGTATGAAGACGATTGCTGTCTTAATTTGTTACAAGGGTGTCTGTGTTTTTCAATTTGGTCCCGTATCTTTGTAAAGTAAATGGTCGTTGCCGACCAAAACCTCATGCAGCATGTTAAAAGAATCATTGTCCATCGTGTATATGGGGACCCCCGATTTTGCGGTGGCGCCATTGAAAGCGTTAGTAGAGGGAGAATACCGGGTAGTTGGTGTCGTCACCATGCCTGATAAGCCGGCTGGTCGTGGTATGCAGCTACAGTCGTCGCCCGTTAAAGACTATGCCTTATCACAGGGGTTGCCCTTGTTGCAGCCGGAAAAGCTCAAGGAGCCTACCTTTTTGCAGGCATTGCAGGCGTTACAGGCTGACTTGTTTATAGTGGTGGCCTTCCGCATGTTGCCCGAGGTGGTCTGGAGTATGCCCAGGTTCGGCACCTTTAATTTACACGCCTCATTGTTGCCTCAGTACAGAGGTGCGGCCCCCATTCATTGGGCTGTTATCAATGGCGAGACTGAAACCGGGGTGACCACGTTTTTGTTGCAGCATACCATCGATACGGGTGATATACTCCTGCAGGCAGCCTTGCCTATCGGTGAGGACGAATGTACGGGGTCTGTGCATGATCGTTTGATGGTCCTGGGTTCCGAGTTGGTGCTACGCACCGTCAATCTGTTTATTGAAGGTAAGGCAAAGCCGCAACCGCAAGCGGCGTTGGCAGATGTTGCTACGCTTAAACCTGCGCCCAAGCTCTTTAAAGATAATACGCGTATTGATTGGTCGTGTGAGGGGAAGGCTGTCTTCAATTGGATCAGAGGGTTGTCTCCCTATCCTGCAGCCTGGACCACGCTTGTGCCTGTGTCTGACACGGCAGCGTCAGCCTTGACTATCAAGGTTTTTGAGGCCACTTTCGAGGCGGCCTTGCACGACAAACAACCGGGGACTATTTTAACCGATGCCAAATCCTTTCTGAAGGTGGCTGTGCCAGGCGGTTTCATCCTGTTGAAACGCCTTCAATCGGCGGGTAGAAAAGCGATGTCTGTGGATGCCTGGCTGCGTGGTTTTTCCGGTGTGAATGATTGGATGTTTGTCTGAATGAGGCCTGACAACGGGCCGTTGTGTATTTTTTTTTGGGCATTTGTTGCATCTGTTAGAAAAAGTTTGTTTATTTGCCCTTGAAAACCTAAAATCTGTTTGCCTATTGATCGATATCTACTCTTAGTATTCTAACCATAAGAGCAATGGATATGATCAAATCTATGGCTGACGAAGATCTCATTCGTCAGTTTGCAGACGGAAACAATCAAGCATTTGATGTGTTGTTAAGCCGCTACAAGAGCCGTGTGTTCTCGTACATCTTCATGGTGGTTCGTAATCGCGACCTGGCTGACGATATCTTTCAGGAAGCATTCATGAAGGTCATCGTGACCATTAAACAGGGACGCTACACAGATACCGGAAAGTTTTATGCTTTTGTGACACGTATCGCTCACAACTTGATCATTGATCACTATCGCCGTGAACGCAACGAAAATACCATCAGCAACGAGGAATTTGGTGATGTTGATTTGTTCAACAATGTGAAGTTGTGCGAGGAGAATGTGGAAGATACGCTGGTACGCAACCAGGTGTTTAATGATGTCAACAAGCTGATGATGCATTTGCCCGATAACCAGCAGGAAGTTGTCAGGCTGCGTTACTATGAAGCGTACAGTTTCAAGGAAATAGCCGACATGACGGGCGTGAGCATCAATACAGCGTTGGGTCGTATGCGCTATGCTGTCCTCAACATGAGACGTATGGCGGAAGAAAATAATATTTCCCTTGTCTACTAGTGTCTCAGGCGCAGTTGTTTGATTTTCAGCACGCCGCTGCGATTTTTTTTTTGAACGATACATACGTTTTCCTCAGGTTGTGCGTTTAATAGTAAACAACGCATGCCTATGGATCATACAGCTACCCCTTCGACCACTCCAGATAAGGTGGTCCCCCCTTGCGACGCACAACCCAAAGACAGCACCTTGCTGTTTCTCATGGCATTTGCCCGCATGTACATGCCGATTGCCGGTTTCGACAATGAAGTGATTCTGAATTAACCGGTATTACATCCTTACGGAAACCGTCTCTTCTCAGGGGCGGTTTCTTGTATTTTGGAGGTTGCGTCTTACGACGAATTTTATGTACCTTTGTTCAAACTAACACCTTAGCGTATGCGATTGGTAGCACCTTCCCTGCTGGCGGCCAATTTTGGCAACTTGAAACAAGAGCTGGAAATGATCAATGATAGCCAGGCTGATTGGCTTCATCTGGATGTGATGGATGGCGTGTTCGTGCCCAATATTTCGTTTGGGTTTCCTGTGTTGCAACAGGTTGCCGCCATATGCCATAAGCCCCTGGATGTACACTTGATGATTGTTGAGCCTCAGAAGTTTATCAAAGAGGTCAAAGGGCTTCACGCTACGTATATGAATGTGCACTATGAAGCGTGCACGCATCTTCACAGGGTGGTGCACGCCATCAAGGAGGAAGGAATGAAGGCTGGTGTTACGCTTAACCCGCATACACCTGTTCATTTGTTGGAAGATATCTTGCCTGATCTTGACCTGGTTTTGTTGATGGCGGTCAATCCTGGTTATGGGGGACAAGTGTTTATCGAGAATACCTATCATAAGGTACATGCTCTGAGGGAAATGATCACTAAGAGTCATAGCAAGGCTTTGATACAAGTGGATGGTGGTGTGACGGCAGATAATGCAGACAGACTTTATAAAGCTGGTGTGGATGTGTTGGTGGCCGGAACCTCAGTCTTCAGGACACCAGACCCTAAGGGGGCTATAATGGCTCTTAAAGGCGATAAGTAAACGTTATAAAATAGTAAATAAAAACGCTATATAATAACGAAAGAGAAACAATAAAGATATATCTTTGTGGCGTCATTACTCTTCCATGGCGCCACTATTCCATCAAATCCCATCGTTTCGTCCCTTCCTGAGCTATTTGCTCGGGTTGACGCTGGCTGTATGCTCAGGGCCAATTGAGTGGAGTGGCCTTTTGGTTGTTGCCTGGTTGACGGTTGTTTATGCCTTGCTTAGGCCAAGAATGCCGTCATCCTGGAGCATCCGTTGGATGCCTGGCATGGCACTTTGTCTGTGTTGGGTGTGCCTGGGTTGTTGGATGGGGAAACAATCGTGGCATCAAACAGATTGGCCAACGGCCTTTCAGCAAAAGGATACCTTGGACGCGGTTGGTCGTTTGAAGGCGCAGCCGGTGGCAAAGAAGCGTACCTGGCAGGTGGCTGTGCGCATCGAGGAAGTGGGTGATCAGGCATGGCGCTTCCGTGATGTGGTCCTGTATCTACCAAAAACGGCGGAGGCTGGCCAGTTGGTCTGTGGCGACAGGATTCGTTTTCGCACCTGTCCTCAACCTCCGCCGACCAGAAATGATACCTCTACGTTCGATTATGGAAGGTGGCTGCGTCGTAAGGGGTATACGGCAACGGGCTTCGTCAGGCGGGGTGATTGGTCATATGTGGCACCGGCAGCGAAGTGGGATATCATGGCCTTGGCGGAGCGGGCTCAGCAACGCTTACTCCATGTGTATGCATCGGCCGGGATTACCGGGGAGGCCTATGCCCTTGTGGCTTCTCTGACTCTGGGGGCCAGGGAAACACTTGAGCCTGCCTTGAATCAGTCTTTTGCGGCAGCTGGCGTGTCGCATATCCTGTCAGTGAGTGGACTTCACGTGGCTGTGGTGTTTGTGCTGCTCAAGGCCTGTCTTTTTTTTCTGGGGTATTCGCAGACTACAAGGCGTTGGCGTGATGCGTTGGCGGTGGTGTGTCTATGGGGATATGCTTTTGTGACCGGTTTGGCGCCCTCGGTCTGCAGGGCTGCCCTGATGTGTACGTTGTTGGCTGTGGGGCAATGCTTGAACCGCCGTTCATCTACCTTGAACACTGTCTTGTTTTCCGCTTGGTTGTTGTTACTGGCAAAACCATCCCTGCTGTATGACCTGGGTTTTCAACTGAGTTACTCAGCGGTGATAGGTCTGGTGGTTGTGTACCCCGTGCTTATTGCATGCTGGACGCCAAGATCACCCCTGCTGAAGCGTCTTTGGGAACTGATGGGGGTCAGCCTTGTCGCACAGTTGGTTACGGCACCTTTGACCATCCATTATTTTGGACAATTCCCTACGTATTTTCTGTTGGCCAACCTGATTGCAGTGCCATTGTCCAGCTTGCTGATTTACCTGGGCGGTTTTTCCTTGCTGTTGGTGCAGGTGCCACTGTTGAGCGAGGTGACCGTTTGGAGTTTGAAGTGTTTGTCGGCCGTATTCATTGCATTTATCAAAGGGATAGAAGCCTTGCCATTGGCGCTATATGGTGGATTGAGTCTTCCCGCTATTCAGTTGCCGGTTGTTTATGTGTGGCTGGTTGCTTTGCTGGGATGGCTTTTGTGGCGCCGTCGCTGGCTGCCTGTCTGTCTAGGTAGTTTGCTGGTGTGGCAGGCCTGTGTTCTGGTTGAAGCCTTTATGGTTCAAATCGATGGTATAAGCACTGTTGGTTGACCACAATTTGCTATCTTTGTGAAAATTTCTTTCATGTTAACCAAGATCCTCGAAGAAAGCCTCATTCAAAAGGCCAAACACCTACTGGCTCCTGCTGGCAAGGTGGCAATTTTATCCCATACAGGCCCTGACGGCGACGCTTTGGGGTCTACCTTAGCCTTGGCTCACCATTTGATCAACGAGGGTAAGGAAGCTACAGTTTTGCTACCTGACCCTTTTCCCGGTTTTCTGACCTGGCTGCCAGGGGCTTCCGATATTTTGGTCTATACCGAAAAACCGGATGCTTGCGAAGCTTGCCTGAAGGCTGCCGACGTGCTGGTCTTTCTTGATTTCAATCAACCCTCGCGCTCGGGAGGATTGGCCGACCTTGTCTCCGGACTTACGGCTAAGACGATTCTAATGGATCACCATCCCCATCCGGCCGATTTTGCCGATATCACCATTTCTTACCCGCAAATTGCTTCGACCAGTGAAATTGTCTTCAGGTATATATGCAGAACGGGCTGTTTTGATGTCATGACCACCGAATGCGCCACCTGTGTGTATACGGGGATGATGACGGATACCGGTGCTTTCACGTTCAACTCCAACAACGAGGAAATGTATTACATCATTTCCCAGCTTATCCGTAAGGGCATTGACAAAGATGACATTTACGCTAAGGTATACAATACCTATTCTGCCGACCGTATGCGTCTGATGGGCTTTGTCCTGCATGAACGGATGCAGGTATGGGAAGCTTGCCGGACGGCCGTCATCACGCTATCCGAAAAAGACCTTGCCGCTTTCGATTACAGGGTGGGCGATACGGAGGGCTTTGTCAACCTGCCACTCAGCATTGATGGGGTCGACTTTTCAGTGTTCTTGCGTGAAGAATCTGGTCGGATCAAGTTGTCATTCCGCTCAAAGGGATCATTCCCTGCCAATAAAATTGCAGCTGAATTGTTCAATGGTGGGGGGCACCTCAATGCCGCCGGCGGCGAATTCAAGGGCAGTTTGGCTGAAGCGGTCAAACGCCTGGAAGAAAGGCTTCCTGACTTTATTCTGTGAGTCATCAATCTCAAATAATGTTAACAGCTGATTTCCTTGATAGCAAATAATGTACTTTTACTGCGTAAATACCTTCTATGAGACAAATGACTAAGTGGTTCCTGGGCCTGACCGCCCTACTGTTGACGGTTGGATTTGCTGCCTGTAAAGATCAAGACACGTACGCCGAGCAATTGGCTAAGGAAAAGGCCGACATCAAGGCTTTCATGAAAGACAGGGGCTATACGGTCACGTCTTCGTATCCGGAAACAGTGCCTTTTCCCGATGGTCTTTTTTACCAGACGAAGTCCGGCCTTTATATTCATGTTATTGACACAGGCATCAGACCCTCAAAGGTCATAGCCGACAACACGCTTATACTCGCACGCTTCATTGAATTGAACATGAAAGGCGATACCGTTTACCAGAATATGCAAGGTACGGGTGATCCCTTTGAGTTGTATTATAACAACGTACAGACGTCTGTTACGTATGGTGACTGTGCAGCATGGCACGAACCGCTTAAATATGTAGCCGATGGAGGCCATGTCTATATCATTACGCCAACCAAATTAGGCATGCCCATGTACACCAGTACCACATCGACACTGACTCCTTGTTTTTATGAGTTGAGGTATCGGTTCTGGTAATACCTTCGTTTTTTTTGTTTACCCGCTTATTTTGTAACCGATGAGTCTGATAAAATCCATATCCGGCATCCGGGGGACCATAGGTGGCCGTCCCGGGGAAGGGCTTAGTCCCCTTGATATTGTGCGGTTCACAGCCGCTTATGCGTTATGGGCCGGCAAGGCCTCTACCAAAAACAGTCGCCGCATTGTTGTGGGGCGTGATGCCCGCATGTCGGGTGACATGGTTTTTCAACTGGTGTCCGGCACGTTGATGGGCATGGGCTACGAGGTCGTGGATATAGGCTTGGCTACCACTCCAACCACTGAACTGGCTGTTACCGAGTTGGGTGCCGATGGTGGTATCATATTGACAGCTAGTCACAATCCTGCTCAATGGAACGCGCTCAAACTGTTGGATGAACACGGTGAATTTCTTACCAAGGAACAAGGTCAATTTGTGCTCGATACGGCTGCTGCCGAAGATTTTGAGTTTGCGCCTGTGGAAAACCTCGGACGTTTGACCACCAACAAATCCATGACGTTACGACACATCGATTTGGTGGTAGGACTCAAGTTGGTCGATGCCGAAGCCATCCGCAAGGCTGGCTTTAAAGTGGCCATCGATTGTGTGAACTCGGTGGGTGGCGTAGTACTCCCATCACTGCTTAAGGCTCTGGGCGTTGAGACGGTGGTTGAACTGCATTGTACACCCAACGGACGTTTCCCGCACAATCCTGAACCCCTTCCTGAACACCTCACCGATATTGCCGATCTTATGCGGGAGGGTAGGGCCGATGTAGGCTTTGTCGTTGATCCCGATGTAGACCGACTGGCCATCGTTTGCGAGGACGGTTCCATGTTTGGAGAGGAATATACACTGGTGTCTGTGGCTGATTATGTGTTGAAGCATACACCGGGCAATACGGTGTCAAACTTGAGCTCAACCAGAGCCTTGAGCGATGTGACCTTGCGTCATGGTGGCACGTATACAGCGGCCGCTGTGGGTGAAGTCAACGTGGTCGCCGCAATGAAGGCTACCAAAGCTGTGATTGGCGGAGAAGGCAACGGGGGTGTCATTTACCCGGAAAGCCATTACGGTCGTGATGCCTTGGTTGGTATCGCATTGTTCCTCTCACACTTGGCTCACAGTGGTAAAAAGGTGTCCGAACTTAGGGCAGAATACCCTTCCTACTACATTGACAAGCAAAAAATGACCTTGGATCCCACCGTTGATGTGGACGCCATCCTGACCAAGGTGGCTGCTGCCTACGCCACGGAAAAAGTCAACACAATAGATGGGGTTAAGATCGATTTCCCGGACAAATGGGTGCAACTGCGTAAGTCAAATACCGAACCCATCATACGCATCTATTCTGAGGCTGCAACCAAGGCTAAAGCTGAAGCACTGACCAAAGAGATAGCCCGTTTTATTAATTGATAGCTATCTTTCAATTCGAATAGCATAAAAAGAGGGTGCCCTTTTGAGGCACCCTTTTTTTGTATAGGCCGATGACTATCAGAACATGAAGTTGAAGCCAATCTGCGTATTGAAGTAGGAGTTCCTAAGCGGTATCATGTTGGTTGCGTACCGTAGGGGAATGTAATCGGCAGACGCGAATAGATTGAAGAACAGCAGCTTTAAATTGACGGCGGCACCGAAGGCACTCATTTCACCATGCAGGAGTGAGTAGGTCAATGCGCTTTGAAAAATACCACCCGGTTTAAAGTTGGCGGCCGCCATCACGTCCTGGTAAACACCACCCGTGGCAAAACCAGTCTGAGACAGTAACCCGAACGTGATTTTGTTGTTGAGTACACCTGCTTCTGCTCCGATGTTCAATTTTGAGGTCAGGCGGCTGGAGTAGCCTTTGTCAACGGTTTCCTTGGTGAAATTGACCATTCCTTGAAGTTCCTCTGCCAATTTGTTGCCTTCTTCATCTCCTTCGTCTTCAGAGGTGGATAAATCCATGCCTTCGTAAGTAAAGGTACCGTTAGAAGAGACCTTCTGGATGCCATCCTTTTTCCACTTTATGGCTCCCAGGTCTGTCAACGCAGCCGAGATTTTGAGGAAGGGCAGTGGTTTTACCGTCACACCCAGATCGACGGATATACCGCTTCCGGCGATGGATGAATTTAACAAGTTGGTCAGGGATGAAGAACTGTTGAAATCAACACCGTTGAAGCGATTGTCTGCATCGTAGGCAAACTGTATGTCGGATGGACCGGCCACCTGGAAGTAACCGTTGGACGTGACCTGCCACTCGGTGCTGTTGGCGTCGATATACAGTTTGTTGAAGCCAGCTTCCATATTCGTCAAACCAATAAGGTAATCCACATTGGCGCCCACTGTGAAGATGTCTCCGATGCTCTTGGAGAAACCTACGCCGGTTTTGTTGAACACCATGGCGTTGAATCTGAAATCGGTCAGGTCGAAGCGGTTGCTGGATGCGTTAGGATCCATACCCAACATGACCAAGCTAAAGAGGTCTTTGGGTATACCAAGGCCCAGGTCAAGGTTCAGACTGCTGTGCATGGATACGTACATGTCCTTGACACGGATGCCCAAGGTGAAAAACTCGAGGCTCATACCAGAGGAAATGGATGAAACATCGTCGAGTCCACTCAGGAAGGCTTGTTTATCGGCTTCAGGATGCAGGAAGGTGCGTAATTCGCCGTTGGGTCCGGGAATGAACAGGTCATTGACAGCCAAGTCTGAATACATGTATAGAGACATGCTGCTCAGACCCAATCCGAAACCAGATGATTTGGGCGTCATAGCGGGATTCATACGGGTATGAATGGGGGCGTCAGAGAGAAAGTAGAGCGCATTGGCTTTTTGGGCGTTACCCGTGGAAAGGCAGGCCATTACACACAGGACTAAAAGACTTGCGTATCGTATGGTAGTTTTCATGAATGCGGATTTTTAAAGTACAGGGTTGCCGTTATTCGTCCGTTGAAAGATTGGAAGGGTCGATGATCAGACCACCTTCTGTTTTCAGACCGACCTTGATATCGATGTAGTCGTCTTGTTGTACAGAGACGTAAGAACCTTGACCGGCAGCCGTAATGACAAAACCGACACGAAATTGCTTGGTCTGTTTCAACAAATTGATCTGCGTCGACGTGAGGTCTATCGAGGTGGTCGTCTCAGAGACGCCAGTAGCTTTACCGGTCAATGGATCAACCGGGGCCGCGGCAATGGTTTCGGACATGGCAGTGAATAAGTCAACGCTGTCTTCGTTTAGAGCTGTCAACTGTACCCTGAGGCCTAGCGGAATGCGGTTACTAACGTTGAGTGACAAGCCAAGAACCAAGTCATCCTGATCGTCAAGGATTCCCAGGTCGCCCACTGGACTATCCATGGTTTGGCTAATGTTGAGGTTAAGATCGCTCCCAAACTGCAGGGGGATTTCCATGGCGTAATCCATGCTCAGGGTGCTGTTCTTGGCAATGAAATGGTTGTTAGTCGTATTGAGGTCAGTCTTTACGCTGTACCCCATATTGATCCTGTCGGGGTTGATCTTGAAAAGATCATCCGTACCGTTCCTGTTGTCAATGACAAAATTATTGACCTTGGTCTCACCCGGAGCACTGGCTGGCTGCATCTTAAGGATAGTGTTGGTCAAACTTGCGGTGTTACCCGTGGTGCTGTTGGTCGTGGACATGTTCAGGTTGATGTCAACCGGTACACCCAGGTTGCCGGTAGTGGTCACCTTGATGGTTGGGTTGTAGAAACTCAGCACATCGTTGTCGCCGAGCAAATCACCCAAGGCATCGAAGTTGATGGGGTCGAGCGGTGTGTTGTTCAACTCGTAGTTGACCTTTCCGTACACCACGTCAAAATCAACAGGGCTCATGGTAATGGTGTAGTCCAGGGTTGTTTGTACTGGTTGTTCAGCAGTGACATCGCCAGCCGTTAGGATGGACATCGTGACTGCCTCGTTGAGCGTTAATGATCCAGTACCACCTGTCAGGCGTAGTTTGCGAATCTCAACTTGTTTGGTTTCACCCATCCTCACTGTCCATGTGGTTTTCTCTTCACCGTCTACATAATAGACAGCTCCATTTCCTTGGGCGGTAAAGGTGGCTTGTATGCTTTCACTCAGTTTGGTGCCACCTAAACCGGTGTTGCCAAGTCTGATTTGCATGAAGGTGTTTTTCAGCACAACACTGTCAACAGTGATCAGATTGGTGCTGAAGGTGGGCAAAGTGATGGAGGCTGATCCATTGTAGGAATACACCATGGGTGGGATGTCATAGGGGGTTGAAAGCCCAGTGGCATCAAACATGTTGACCTTTCCGCTGACACCGGTCATGGGCTCCAGGCTGAAGCCGCTCAACTCATTGGTCAGGCCGCTCATGTCCATTGATCCCGCGTAGCGGAACACATATACACCATTTTCCACACGCAGCACAGTGGTATCTGCGTCCAGACCGCTTATAACGCTGTCCAGATAAATGGTTGTTTTGCCTATCGGAAAATCCATGGACTCACTGAACAACTCCATTTTGGTGGAGAGGCTTTCCATGTCGAACGTCTTGTCAATGCAGGAAAAGGAGAGCATTCCCGACATGACGACAAGACCCATCGGAAGTAGTCGTTTGTGTTTCATTGATTCTGAGTGGTTTTTAGTTTCGAATAGTAAGGAAACGTAATCATGACGTCACAAATGTAAAGCATAGACTGTTATTTTCCAACGATTTTGTTGTAAAATCTTTTCTTATGAGGTGGTTACAGTTGGAATGGGTGGTTGGTTTTCTTTGCTTGTTAGCCCAGCAATACTACAAAAATAAACAATGACTTCAATGAGTTCATCCATATTTGTATGGAATTTGGTGGCATTTACACAAAAAAAAAGCACCAACCTCGATGAAAGAAGGCTGGTGCTTTTGCTTTTTAGAACTGATGGTTTAGTCTTCCAGCAGGAGTTCCATGATGGTGCAGGCGGCTTTGGCTACGGAAGTACCGGGGCCAAAGATACCGGATACACCAGCCTTGTACAGGTAGTCGTAGTCCTGGGCGGGGATGACACCACCGGCGATGACCAGGATGTCTTCGCGGCCCAATTGCTTGAGCTCTGCAATGACCTGGGGTACCAGGGTTTTGTGACCGGCGGCCAGGGAAGAAACACCAAGCACGTTGACGTCGTTTTCAACGGCTTGCTTGGCGGCCTCGGCCGGGGTTTGGAACAAGGGACCCATGTCGACGTCAAAACCGCAGTCGGCGTAGCCAGTGGCTACAACCTTGGCGCCGCGGTCGTGACCGTCCTGACCCATTTTTGCAATCATGATACGGGGTTGACGGCCTTCCTTTTTGGCAAAGCGATCAACCAGCGAGCAAGCTTTCTGAAAGTCTGCGTCGTTCTTGGTTTCTGAGGAGTACACGCCGGATATGGTTCTGATGACTGCTTTGTAACGGCCCACGACTTTTTCGCAGGCGTAGGAGATTTCACCCAGGCTGGCACGTACCTTGGCGGCCTCAACGGCCAGTTCCAG
>JAAYBL010000048.1 GCA_012718945.1 Bacteroidales bacterium | reverse complement strand
GTTTAAGGAAAACAGGTAGGTCCCCCGTTCAAAGCCTTCCTTCGTAAAACCATAGGGATTGTTCCGACTGAACGTGACATCAAACCCGTTCATCCCTTCCGCGTAATTCACCTGGCCCAAAATGTTTGAATAGGGATGTCCCACAGAGCCGGTCAGGCGAACGTGTTCGTATCCCAGACTATCGAGCATGGTGGCCTTTCCGCTGATATTCAACGAGGTACTGATAAACATCCCGGTCGTGTCGTAAGGAATGGCCGGTCTGTCGGTCAATCCCCAACGACCATGTGGCGGATGGGGTTCAAAACAAGAAATGAGCAACAGTTGTCGGTCGGAAAGGATATCTGGTATACCATCACGGTCGGAGTCCATATTGGTGGCAAGGTCTTCAAAGAAGCCACCGGTTTCTTTCAGCACGGCTCGTTCATCGTCGGACAATTGGATTTCCCGTCCGATGGGGTCGTGTGTGGGCAACAAGATGCCCAATGTAGCGATAATCCTCGGTCAGAAACAACAAGGCAGTGGCGTTACCTTGTTGAACAGTGGCATTGAAAGTACTGTCATTCAGCGCGACCAGGTCATACCCGCCCCCGTAGTAGATCAGCAAATGGGCAGCATCAGCCAGTGTAAGTTCCCCGGCATCGCGCAAGCCTGCATTGGGTTGAGCACTCACAGCCGTGATCCGTCCTTTAAGTTTAACGTATTTCCCATATTTGTCATTTTCTTCCTGGCAGGCACTCGCCAACAGGAGAACCATAAACAAGCCTATCACAATGCGTTTCATAAGGCTGGAATGTTAGGATTTATAGATTGATTTCAGGGACAACAGCTTAGGAGATTTTCGGAGTAGATTTCATGAAGTATTCGGGAGCAATTTACGAAAAATGGGTACCTTTGAATTAAATACAGCAAAACTATGGAAGAATTGACCCTCATTACCCCAACTTTTTTGTTCTCCGCTATCTCCCTGTTGTTATTGGCCTACACCAACCGCTTTCTTTCGTACGCCCAGCTGGTGCGCACATTGAAAGACAAATACCTGGAAGACCCCGACAAGGTGAAGGCGGCACAAATCGACAACCTGCGCAAACGTCTGTACATTACGCGGGGCATGCAGTTGCTGGGCATCTGCAGCTTGTTTTTCTGCGTGGTCACCATGTTTTTAATCTATGTAGGCTTCCAACTCACGGCGGCTTACGTGTTCGGATTGGCTATTCTGTTGCTCATCGCCTCGCTGGGCTTGTCGGTCTGGGAAATCCAGATTTCTGTCAAAGCGCTGGAACTCCACCTCAGTGATATGAAACAACCCGAGAAAAAATAAATCCAGGCTTGACAACCACAATGACGCCTTTATCCACCAGCCTCAGGGAGGCAATGGCCAAACAGACCTCCCCTGAGAAAATCAGTGTATTCTCCCGCTTCTTCAAAACAGGCCCCGGCCAATACGGAGAAGGTGACCTATTTTGGGGACTCTCCGTACCCACCGTACGAGCCCTGGTCAAACCCCACACCCACCCCAGCCTTGACGACATCAACAACCTGCTGTCCGATCCCATACACGAGGTGCGCCTGGCTGGCGGCCTATTGCTGGTGAATGGATACCAGAAGGCCAAAGGGGCGGCCAAAGAGCCATTTTATACTTGCTACATGGCCAACACCACCCGCTTCAACAACTGGGACCTGGTGGACTTGACCTGCTATAATGTGGCAGGCGACTGGTTGTTCAAAAGAGACCGCTCCCCCTTGTTTGCCCTGGCCGACAGCGAGAACCTGTGGGAACAGCGCATCGCCATCATCTCCACCATGTATTTTATCCGAAAAGGGGATTATTCAACCACCCTGGAGCTGGCCGATAAACTGCTCCACCACCCACACGACCTGATGCACAAAGCCGTCGGCTGGATGCTGCGGGAAGTCGGCAAACGCGACATCGACGTTGAAAAGGCCTTCATGCTCCACGACAATCGTTACCGCACCATGCCCCGCACCATGCTTCGCTATGCCATTGAACGCTTCCCCGAACCAGAACGGCTTCAGTTTTTAAAAGGAACGGCCTCTCGTTAAAGGGATAATAGTTGTTATAAGAGTCTCCAGACCCCGGTCTTGTCGCTACCGACCCGATCGAGTAATCCCTTTTCTTTTAGCGCCTTAAGCCTCCTTTTGGCTGTACTAAGGCTGATGTGCAACTGTTGACTTATGTCAACGGCAGTCAGGGTATTATCCTGCTTAATCAAATCCAATACTGCATCTGCACCACTTTTTACAGTGTCATTTACAGTGTCATTTACAGTGTCATTTACAGTGTCATTTTTAGGCAAACTGTATTGGACATGCATTTCCCGATTCTTCAACTCTCCCCTATTCAACTGTAACAGGTTCTCAAAAAAAAGAATCAGAAATCGATCCGTCTTATGAATCCCTTTTGACAAATCCTCGTAATTGGCACGCACCAACGCATTTCGGAAATACCAAGCATGTTCGGCAAACAAGTTGTTTGTAACCTTGGCAAACCCCAACTTTCGTAGGTACTTGATTAAAAAAACCGCCGTCGTTCGCGTATTCCCTTCACCAAACGGATGTATTTGCCACACATTGGCAATAAAATGGGCAAGATGCTCAATAACAGCCTGCTGGCTTAAACCATTATAGTTGAAGACCTTCTCTTGCTTAAAATCATACTCCAATGTAGCCATCAAACTCTCGGCACTCGCGTACAGCACCGTTTCACCATTTAAAACCCATTCTTTTTTGGTGATGTTATAGTCTCGGATTTTTCCAGCATGAAGAAATAGACCTTGAAACAAGCGTCGATGGATGGTCAAGTATTCGGCGGGCGAAAAGGAAAAGGTTTTTTCACTTAGTATCTCTGCAATACGTGCAGATACTTTATCTGCTTCCTCCGTACGAAGCGACTCATCGACGGTAGGACGTTGCTCGTAATAGCTGTCAATGCGCCGTTTGACCTCGGCAATAGTAATCGTCCCCTCAATATTTTGACGAGCCGTATCAACAAGATAGTCAGATGGTTGCAAACCATCCACCTGTTGCAAACCGATTGCAGTCTTCCAATCGTTGGCTTTCTCTACCTTGTTAGGTTCACCTTGTCGCAGGTACTCCTCAAAAAGATCCATGGGCTATACAGCAATTACGTGTTCCCAAATGTACCGATTTTCCCCTAATCAAGCATGTAAGTCTATTCGATGCACGCTTTTTTGATGAAATCTTTTCTGTCCATAAAAGCAGGTATTGTATTGCGCCTAGGCGTAGGGGTTTCTCTTCAACTGAATGACCTTATACCCCTCCTTCTTGAGGCCTTGCAGTATCTCGGCAGACGGTGTTTCCTTAAAAACGATGGAAGCCTGTAATTGATAGGGTATCAGCCCAAGCCAACACAGGAAATTCCTACGTCTGATTTTCCTTTTTACGCGGGCAAACACCTTGTTTTTCGTTGGTGGCAGTGACAAATTTAACGACGGCGAGTAGTAATCATTTATGCCTTTAAACGCAATGCAAGGCAAATTGAGTCCCATGGCCAATTTCTCAAATTCCCTTTCAGACGTTTTGTACACATAGTTACCCACTGTCTCAAACGAATAACGGTTTTTCCAGACTTTATCAATGCAGGTGGGCGAAATCCGATCGAGCACTTTTTTGAGACAAATAAACAAAGGCATTTCAATGCCAATGTCGACCGGCTCAATCAGGACAATGGCCTTACGGGAGACCCTGATCATTTCATACAACGCCACGTAGGGCCTGGGAAAATGATGGTACGCTTCTTTACACAAAATGTAATCAAACGAATTGTCTTCGAACCCTATCTTTTCAGCGTTCTCCCTGCTGTATGCCGTGATGTAATTACTTTCTTTCGCTTTTCTGAGAGCCGTATCGGAGATATTGGAAGCCGTCACATCAAGCCCCTTCTTCATCAACCAATTGGCATCGGTGCCCATCCCATCGCCGACGGTAAGCCACCGGTGTTTTTCCTTGATCAAGGGCAACAGTAGGTTGTACATCCGCTCATGCCGCCAATAATCAAT
>JAAYBL010000047.1 GCA_012718945.1 Bacteroidales bacterium | reverse complement strand
GAAGCCTTGCGTCACGATGATCAATTCTCCTATGTCTCCTGCTGGAAATTCAAGGGTGAAGACCAAGAGCCTGAACTGCTCAAGGAAGACTTGAACTACGAATTCATCAAGGTTCAACAACGCAACTACAAATAATCAACGTCATGGAAAAAACGATCAATATAAAACTCAGAGTATGGCGCCAGCGTGGTCCCAGGGTGAAGGGTGCGTTTGAGACCTACCAATTGGATGGTGTCTCCACCGACAGCTCTTTTCTGGAAATGCTGGACATGTTGAATGAGAGCCTGGTGAAAGACGGTAAGGAACCAGTGGTTTTCGACCACGATTGCCGTGAAGGCATCTGCGGTATGTGTTCACTTTACATCAACGGTCATCCCCACGGACCTGACGAAGATGTGACCACTTGCCAGTTGCACATGCGCAAATTCAAGGATGGTGAGACCATCACCATCGAGCCTTGGCGCTCGCACGGTTTTCCCATCATCCGCGACTTGATGGTAGACCGTACTGCTTTTGACAAAATCATTCAGGCCGGCGGTTATGTATCGGTGAACACCGGTGGTGTGCCCGACGCCAACGCCATACCCATTCCCAAGGTCATTGCCGACGAGGCTATGGACTCCGCTTCCTGTATCGGCTGTGGCGCTTGTGTCGCTGCCTGCAAGAATGGATCAGCCATGTTGTTTGTGTCGGCCAAGGTCAGCCAGTTGGCTTTGTTGCCCCAGGGTCGTGCTGAAGCTGCCCGCAGAGCCAAAGCCATGGTGGCCAAAATGGACGAGCTGGGTTTTGGTAACTGCACGAACACAGGTGCTTGTGAAGCTGAATGCCCCAAGAACATTTCAATTACGAACATTGCCCGCCTGAACCGCGAGTTCTTGTCGGCCAAGTTCAAGGATTGATGGGAGGCGGAAGTCTGCTATTATAGAACAAAAAACCCGGTTACGACCGGGTTTTTTGTTTTTTCATTGGGAGGTTTTTGACAAACAAGGCTGTATCGGTGACGGTCTCTTGCAGTGGTGTGAAAGCAAAGTCCAGCTCATCGATGATACGTTGGCTTGAGTAGAATTCCGGTTGAGTGATGGAACGCAGGGTGTCCTTGGAGAGTTGTGACGGCTTACCGGTGAACCAGCTGATGATGGAGGAAATACCGACGGCTATTCTGAGTAGGCCTAATCCGGCTCTAATGTGCGGTGGCTTTTTGCCGAATGCAGGGGCAATGAGGGCGAAGAGGTCTTTGTTGTGGCAATTCTCTGCTACCATGATGTATCGTTTGCCCGTCAGATTTTTCTCAACCAAGGCAATAGCCGCTCTGGCTATGTCTCTGACGTCGACATATCCGGTTTGCGAATCTGTATAAAAGGGGATGCCTTTGGCGGCGACGTTGAAAATGAGCAGACTTCCTCTGTCAGGTAAGCCAGGTCCAAGGATAACACCGGGATTGAGGATGCTCACGGGAAGGCCTTCGGCGGCACCACGCCAGACTTCCAGCTCGGCGAAGAACTTGCTTTCCGAGTAGTCGGAAACAGGCTTGCTCATTTCCCTGGACGTTTCTTCATCAATGAGGCCGGTGTCGCTTTCTTTACCCAAAGCGGCGATGGAACTGATGTAGTTGAAATGTTTGACGCCGGCCAGTAAGGCGGCATCGACCATATTGGCGGTGCCCTGTACATTGGTTCGCAGCAACGCGTTCCTTTGCCCCTTGCCAAACGACACCAGTCCGGCGCAATGGAAAACAGCCTCACAACCAGTTAGGGCTTCTTTCAGGTTGACATAATCCAGCGTGTCTCCGTAGACCCAATCGACAGCTCTGTGCAATTCCTGAAAGGGCACACTGTAGAAGTCACAGATCAGCCTAAGCTGTTCAAAGGAGGCCGTCTGCCTGATTAAGGCTTTGATGCGACTTCCCTTGAGATAAAGCTGGACGAGCAAGTGACCGCCGACCAGACCCGTACTTCCTGTGATGAATACGCGCTGCATGGTGCATGACTGTGTTGGTCGACAAAAATACGAAAAGAATGTGTACTTTTACGGCAAAATGCCAGGCTTTTATATGCAGGATACGGTCTATCATACGCTTGATTCAACACAAGCTTCAGCGATGGTGCTGACCCCACCCTCCATGCTGGCCGTTACCAGCCATCCCAGCGAGCCGCCACGTCATGACGGCCTCCTTCGACCTGTCAGTACCGTTTCTGAGACTTTTGTGTTTTCCTTGCTCTTAGTGCTGCTGTTCCTCCTTCATAAAGTGGTGAAGACGGGGCCTGTTGTTATTTGGGAAATGGTCAAAAACCTGATGTTCCACGATGACAGGGGCTTCACAAGGGAAACGATGGTTAAGCGCAATACCTTGTTTTTGTGGCCTGTCAATGTGTTTTTCGTTACCATGGGGGCTAATGTGTTCCTTCAAATTTTTAATGCAGATGCACCGACTGATACCTGGTTGTTCTGGAAGTTGGGACTGTTCACGCTGCTTTTTCTAATAGCCAAGAATCTCTTATATAAACTCGTTGCTTTGGTGTTCTTTGCTCCCGATCTCACGCGACGATGGATACAAGGAAATCAGATTATTCTGACCGTCTTTTCCATGACCCTTGTGCCCCTTTTGTTGTTGCATGAAATGAGCGTCGTACTGCCCTTCTGGCTACTGTATGCATGGCCTGCTTTCTTCCTTATCCTGCCTCGAATTGTCTACGCCGTCAAGGGTCTCAATTTTTTTCTTCTTGAACATGGCGGTATTATCTATATCATTTTGTACCTTTGTGCGCTGGAAATTTTGCCTTTATTAGTGTTTTTTAAGGGGATTTTCCTCATTCAATAGTAATCTCTAATTAATAGTTAATACGTTGAAGATCAAGAATGTGCTTGTATCACAACCCAAGCCAACCTCCGAAAAGTCACCTTATTTTGACCTGGCAGAAAAATACGGATTGAAGATAGATTTCCGTCCTTTCATCAAAGTAGATCCCGTATTTTCTAAAGAATTCAGGCAGCAGAGAGTGTCCATTTTAGATCATACGGCTGTCATTTTTACAGCTAGGACAGCTATTGATCATTTCTTCCGTTTGTGTGAGGAGATGCGATTGACGGTACCTGAAGGTATGAAGTATTTCTGCATTAGTGAGCAAGTAGCCCTGTATCTGCAAAAATACATCGTGTATCGGAAGCGCAAAGTCTTTTTTGGCGCCAATGGCAAACCCGATGAATTGGTGCAGTTGATTCAGAAACACAGCACGGAGACATTCATTGTCCCCATTTCCGAAGTCCACAAGGATGATTTGCTGGCAAAGTTGGATGAAAAGAAAATTGCTTACACCAAAGCCGTCATGTACAAAACGGTAAGTAACGATTTTGGACCTGATGAACCCTTCGATTACGATATGCTGGTGTTCTTTAGTCCTACTGGTGTGGCTTCACTGATGAAAAACTTCCCAAATTTTGATCAAGGTGAAGTGGCCATTGCCACGCTTGGACCTACGACGGCTAAAGCGGTGCGTGATGCTGGCCTGCGACTGGATGTTGAAGCTCCTAAACCGGAATCTCCTTCCATTACGGCCGCTATAGATGCCTTCTTGAAGGAAAATAACAAGGCCAACAAGAAATAAGCGAACCCACTGTCAATATAACGCTGTTTTCCGGTAGAATGTCTACTTTTGTGAAAACAGCGTTTTTTTTATGTCTATGACGGCTCCTACCTTTCCAAAAGTTGAACACCTATGCGGAGAAAAACGCGTAGATGCTCTTTTTCAACATGGCGCGTCGTTTGTCTGTTACCCCTTCAGGGTGCTTTGGATGGCGGTGCCTCTCGATAAGGGACAGGCAGAGCCTTCTAGTCTGTCAGCACCAGTTGTTCCGTTAGAAGAAGCGACAGCGGTTTGTATGACTCCAAGCGTCAAGGTGCTGATCAGTGTTTCAAAGCGGAAAATTAAACATGCGGTAGGGCGGAACCGGATCAAGCGATTGGTCAGGGAGGCCTATCGGCTCAACAAACATGTACTTGTTGATGGCGTTTCTAAGGATGTCTGCCTTCATGTGGCGTTGATTTGGATACCAGCGGAAGAGCTATCCTTCTCCAAGGTGACGCAACGGATGCAACAGTTGCTACTTCGATTACAAGGTGAACTCCATCCAATCGATCACAATCCATCATGAACATTTTGACCAGTGCCTTTGAAAAAGTAGTGTGGGTATTGAAAAAGGCCCTGGGGCTTCTTTTTCTAGGACTGATCCGTTTTTACCAGGGGGCGATTTCCCCCATGACCCAGGCTTCTTGCCGCTATACGCCAACCTGCTCGCAGTACGCAGTAGAGGCTATTCAAAAATATGGTCCTTTGAAAGGGGGCTGGCTGGCCGTTAAACGGCTGGCGCGTTGTCATCCCTGGGGAGGGCATGGTTACGATCCTGTACCCTGATCATGTATATTGACATTCACACTCATCAAACGTCCGGTGAACACGGCGTGTACAAGGTGCACAATGTGATGATTGGAAGGCGTGAAAGCGCTTTGACTGGCATGGCTGATGCTGGTGTGATGGGATTCAGTGCCGGGGTGCACCCTTGGGACGCGGCGTTGTGGTCTGAGGAGATGGTTCATACACTCGAAGGATGGCTGTCAAGGCCTGATTGCTTGATGGTCGGAGAGATAGGCCTTGACAAAATGGCCGGTCCTTCAATGGCAATACAGGAAGCTGCTTTTAATCAACAAGCGGCACTGGCTGCCAAGCTGAATAAACCCGTGATACTGCATGCTGTCAAGGCTGCACCTTCCATTTTGGCCTGCAAGCAGCGGTTTAAGGAAGTTCCTGCGTGGATCTTACATGGCTTCAGGGGAGGCCAGCAAGAAGCCTCTCAATGGATTTCAAAGGGTTTTTACCTGTCTTTTGGACCACTATTCAAGCCGGAAGCGTTGAAGGCGTGTGCTCCCGAACGCCTCTTCTTGGAGACAGATGAAAAGGGAGACATTGCAATGCATTATCAACAGGCGGCTCATGTGTTGGATTGGCCTGTTGAACGATTGGTGCAGGTGGTGGAAACGAACTTTTTCCGATTGTTCCCTGGCCTCAAGCTGCATTAGGGGCATAAAAAAAGCCGGTTGTTACACCGGCTTTTTTTGGAGTTGGCTGATTATCAGCCAATAAATTTATACCCGACACCCTTGATGGTGGCGATGTATTTTTCACCGATTTTTTCGCGTATTTTGCGTACGTGAACGTCGATGGTGCGGTCGCCTACAATGGATTTGTTACCCCAGACCAGTTTGAAAATTTCTTCACGGGTGAAGACCTTCAGTGGTTTGGAAGCCAACAGTACCAGTAGTTCAAATTCCTTGCGTGGCAAGAAGATGTCCTGACCGTCTTTGTATACCAAGTAGCGTTCCCTGTCGATAACAATGCCTTTTTGGGGAATGGCGTCCTTGTTGGCACCAAGGAAGCGGCCCAGGATGTTTTGAACCCTACGGGTAACCAAAACAGCATTGGTGTCGCGTGTGCCGAATTCGTCAACGCCAAGGTCGAACCATTCGAGCTGTTGCTCAATGTCGTGGTTGTTGTCGATTAAAAAATAGAGATGAAAGGGAATCTCTTCCTTCAGTTTCTTGATTTTTTTGCACAGTTCAATTGCCTTGGCGTCATCTGCGGGTGTGTCCACAAAGACCAGGCAGGGCGTTTCCTCGGAGATGAATTCGACCGCTTTCTGAACACTGTAGGTGTTTTCAACAACAGCCCTCGTGTTCATCAGCGATTCATGCACTTTGGTGCCCAATACTGAACCTTTTACAGAAAAAATCAATACATTACTTTGGAGTGGTTTCATAAATAATTGATTTTTAAAATAAGTGAATAACAAGTTGGGTGAAATAATCCTAATTGTCTCAAAATGAATCCAAGTATGATTATGACATACAAAGATAATTCATGATGTCCGTTAAATCAAATTTTTTAAATAGTTTGTACTGGATTCTAAAATAAGACGTACTTTTGCACCTAATAGTTCAATGGGTTAGTTGATTTTCCCCCATTTATAACATTATTTAACAGTTTATCAACCCTGATAAGTAGTCTATCTTACATGGATTTTATTGAAGAATTACAATGGCGTGGCATGATTCACGACAGAATGCCTGGTACCGACGAACAGTTGAAGAGTGGTATGACAACCGCCTACCTGGGCATAGACCCTACCGCCGATTCCTTACACATTGGTCACCTGGTTGGTGTCATGATGCTGATGCATTTGCAACGCTGTGGTCACAAGCCCATCGCACTGGTGGGTGGCGCCACAGGTATGATTGGCGACCCTTCGCTCAAATCGCAGGAACGTGTATTGCTCAGTGAGGAGGCCCTTCGCCACAACCAGGAAGCCATTAAACAACAGTTGTCTCGTTTCCTTGATTTTGAAAGTGACGCGCCCAATGCGGCTGAATTGGTCAACAACTACGATTGGATGAAGGGATATTCCTTCCTCAATTTCATCCGTGACATAGGTAAGCATATCACCGTCAATTACATGATGGCTAAGGACTCGGTGAAAAAACGGCTCAGCAGTGAGTCGTCCGAGGGGATGTCCTTCACGGAGTTTTCATACCAGCTGCTTCAAGGTTTTGATTTCCTGCATTTGTACAGGGAAAAGCAATGCAAGCTGCAAGTCGGTGGTTCTGACCAATGGGGAAACATTACGACAGGCACCGAGCTGATCCGGCGCGTGACGGGTGGTGAGGCTTTTGCGCTGGTGTGCCCCTTGATCACCAAAGCTGACGGTACGAAGTTCGGCAAAACGGAGAGTGGCAATGTCTGGCTAGATAAGCGCTATACATCTGTCTACAAGTTTGTTCAATTCTGGCTCAATGTCAGCGATGTGGACGCGGAGAAATACATCCGGATCTTTACCTTCCTCTCGCAAAGTGAGGTAGAGAGCCTGGTCGAGGCTCACCGACAGGAACCACACCTGCGCTTGTTGCAGAAACGTCTGGCCAAGGAAGTTACCTGCATGGTGCACTCGGAGGCTGATTACGATGCAGCCATGGAGGCTGCCGGCATCCTGTTTGGTCAATCCACAGCCGATGCGTTGAAACGACTCGACGAAGAGACCTTGCTGTCTGTCTTCGAAGGAGTCCCCACTTATGAAGTACAAGCTGAGTTGTTGGCCGAAGGATGCAAGGTCCTTGATCTTTTTGTTGAGAAGGCCCCTGCTTTCCCTTCTAAGGGAGAACTTCGCAAACTGATTCAGGCTGGAGGTTTTTCAGTCAACAAAGAAAAATGGACGGATGTAGACGGGGTGGTTGATGCCTCCTTGTTGCTCAACAACCGTTATTTATTGGGACAAAAAGGGAAAAAGAATTACTTCTTGTTGGTGGTTCGCTAAAAAATGCGGCCGCGATTTTGACGGTTCAAACTTATTCCGTACTTTTGCCCCGCTTTCAAAGGAAAGCAAAGAGGATTGTCTCATGGTGTAATGGTAGCACTGCAGTTTTTGGTACTGCCTGTCTTGGTTCGAATCCAGGTGAGACAACACTAACCCGGTTATCCGATGGATGACTGGGTTTTTTCGGTGCGCCACGCATGACGCATCACTAGACGGTGAAAGTCCGTTATGGGGGCTGGCAGTTGCCAACCATTAGCCAAGAGCAAGGGTGTCCATCGCGAGGTGGAATCTGAAGGAAGCTGGCGGCAAAGT
>JAAYBL010000046.1 GCA_012718945.1 Bacteroidales bacterium | reverse complement strand
GAGGCTTGTCGCCTGTGACGGATACCGAGTACAACCCACTGGCGTTTGGTGATGAAATCAAGCAGCGCATCGATGCCTTCGACGCCATGATCCGCGAAGTGGATCGCATTGAAAGTAGCATTCCCGCTCATCGGAAAGACGCCTTTTTCCAGCTGGTACGCTACCCTGTCATGGGAGCAGCCCTTAAAAGTCACAACATCCTATTGGCTCAAAAAGCCCGCCTGTTTGCGCAACATAACCTACCCGTTGCCAACGAATACGCCCATGCGAGTGCAGCCGCCTGGAATACCATCCAGTCGCTCACCAAGCACTACAATTCAGGCCTGATGAACGGTAAATGGAAGGGCATGATGGATTTTCAACCCCGTAAATTGCCTGTCTTTGACCGCGCGCCCCTACCGGCCACGGTCACTCAAAAAAAGAGCACTGTTTCTTTTTGGCCGGAAAACGCAACCAAGCCACAGGATGAGGGTGACATTGTAGCCCCAGCCTTCGTCAAAGAAGCACCCCGTACGTTTTTTGTATCTCTGTTCTCCGGAACGGGCGATGTCCTGAGTCCCAAAGTGGAAGGATTGCCGGGCTGGATTAAGATGGAAACAATTGATATGGGTGTTGACGGCGAAACCCGCCTGGTGTTCAGTGCTGACTTCGACAAACTTGCTGGCAGTCTTCCCGCCAGTGCCCAAGCTGTCATTAAGGCCGGTGGTAACAAAACCATCCGTTTTGAAGCCGTTTCATTCGGTCAGAAGGCGGCCGCTTACGAAGTCAATGGCATTGTTGCCTTGAACGCAGCCGATTATTCCTCAGCCAAAGGCACTACCGTGGTTGAGGGACTGGGACACAGTGGCAAAGCGGTGAACCTGCTGCCAGCCACCAAAGGCTACAACGCCAAGGCTCCAGTGTTGACCTATGACGTCATGACCACGTCTGTTGGCGAAGCCGAGGTGCGCGTGTACGTGCTGCCGGTGCGCCCCATGAACGGGAGTGATGTGCGAGTGGCGGTTTCCATCGACAACGGAACCCCTCAGGAACTGTCTTTCAAGACGGTAGGACGCAGCAAGCAATGGATGAGCGATGTCTTGCGCAATCAGGCCATTGTAACGCTCAAACACACGTTTAAAACGGCTGGACGTCATACCATCACCCTGTATACGCCCGATAAGGATATTGTGGTCGATCAATTGGCTGTTGACTTCCAACTGGAACGCAGCAGCTATCTGGTGCCTGTGCAACGCGCGTTGGCTACACAGGCCATCGAGGCCACCTACGACCTGGTTCATGTGGAAGCCCCTTTCCCCATGCAACCCATCCGTGTGTATCGTTTCCCGGCTGTCGATTTCAACATCACCGCTTACGGTGCCCAAACCGGAACGGAACACATCAATACGAGTGCCATTGCCCAAGCCATTAAAGCCTGTCACGAGGCGGGTGGGGGCAGGGTTGTCGTGCCAGCCGGTGAATGGTGGACAGGCCCTATCCATTTCCGCAGCGGTGTCAACCTGCATTTGGAAGAAGGTGCCGTCTTACGGTTTGTCGACGATCCGGCGGCTTACCTGCCCGCCGTGATGACATCCTGGGAAGGCATGGAGTGTTTCAACTATTCCCCTTTGGTCTATGCGTATGAATGTGAGAATATTGCCATTACGGGCAAGGGGACATTGCAACCTAGAATGAATCTATGGAAAACGTGGTTCCCGCGTCCGGCTCCGCATATGGAAGCGCTGAAACAGCTCTACACACTGGCTTCGACCAATGTACCCGTAAACCAACGGCAGATGGCCGTAGGCGCCAACAACCTGCGCCCCCATCTGATACATTTCAACCGCTGTAAAAACGTGTTGCTCGATGGTTTCAGGATCCGTGAAAGTCCGTTCTGGACCATACACCTGTATCTCTGTGACGGCGGCGTTGCCCGCAACCTCAACGTGAGGGCTCATGGCCACAACAACGATGGCATCGATTTGGAAATGACCCGTCATTTCCTGGTCGAAGACTGCGTGTTCGATCAAGGTGACGACGCAGTTGTCATCAAAGCCGGTCGCAACCAGGATGCCTGGCGCCTCAATACCCCCTGTGAGAACATTGTTGTGCGCAACTGCACCATCCTGAAAGGCCACACCCTGTTGGGTATAGGCAGCGAAATGTCGGGCGGTGTCCGCAACGTGTACATGCATGACTGCGCCGCCCCCAACAACGTACTCCGCTTCTTTTTCTTGAAAACCAACCACCGTCGTGGCGGATTCATTGAAAATATCTACATGGAAAACGTGCAGTCCGGTTCAACACAGCGCTTGCTTGAAATCGATACCGATGTCTTGTATCAATGGCGTGACCTGGTTCCTACCTACGAAACCCGCATTACCCGTATCGAGAACATCGTACTGCGCAATGCGACCTGCGATTCCACCGATGCTGTGTATGAATTGAAGGGAGACGCCCGCTTGCCCATCCGCAGGGTGGAAATCAGTGGCATCAACGTGGGTAAAGTCAAGGAGTTTGTCAAATCGGTGAAAAACGCCACAGACGTCATTGAAAACGACCTGGAATTAACAATACTGCCCGACACACCGACAACGGGGCGCTGAGCAAATTATTCAATAATCAAACAAACTAGCATGTATTCTATTAAAGGAAAAGTAGCCATCATCACCGGCGCAGGCGGTGTTCTTGGTGGCAGTGTGGCCAAACATTTTATGGCTGCTGGAGCTAAAGTGGTTGCGATGGACATCCGTCAGGAACCGCTGGATGCCCGCGTGGCTGAATTGAAAGCCATTGGTGATGATGTGATTGGTCTGGTTGGAAACGTACTCGACGTTGAAAGTTTGCGCCGTGCAGCCGATGACATCGTGAAGCATTGGGGTTCTATCGACATATTGATCAACATTGCAGGCGGCAACATCCCAGGCGCCACGCTGGAAGCTGACCAGTCGTTTTTTGACATGGAATTGGCCAAATGGGAAAAAGTGACCAACCTCAACATGAACGGCACTGTTTACCCCAGCTACGTCTTTGGTGAAGTCATGGCCCGCCAAGGTCATGGGAACATCATCAATATTTCTTCGATGGCTGCCATTCAGGCCTTGACCCGCGTACCCGGTTATTCAGCCGCCAAAGCCTCAGTGAGCAATTTCACCCAGTGGTTGTCCTGCGAAATGGCCTTGAAGTACGGCGATAAAGTAAGGGTTAACGCCGTCGCCCCCGGCTTTTTCATTGGCGATCAAAACCGCGCAGTCCTGATCAATCCTGATGGAAGCCTCACCGACAGGAGCAAGAAAGTTCTGGCCAAAACCCCCATGGGCCGCTTTGGTGACATCACTGAGTTGAACGGTGCCATCCAATTCCTTTGCTCGGATGCCGCCTCCTTCATTACTGGCGTTGTGTTGCCCATTGACGGTGGCTTCAGCGCCTTCAGCGGCGTGTGATCAAACAGGCGCTTAAACACGCATAGAAACCCCAGCGTGAATGATTGTCCTGGTTTTAGTACAATTGTCCTTGTCTGTGGGTTTCTATTGCTTTTTATTTGCAGCACAAACTGAACAACATGATTAGAGCTTTTCTTGTTGGTTGCTGTCTTGGCGTAATGGGATTGATTCCACTCAACGCCCAAGCCAAAACCCATGTGCTCATCACGGCCGGTCAATCAAACACCGACGGGCGTGTCAGCAACAAACAACTTCCTGCCTACATCAAAGCCCTGGCTACCGATACGGTCGAATACCTTGACGGCGCCTATCGCTATTGCAAGATCGCTCAAAACCGGGCCGATGGTCAGTTTGTATCCTTCTTTCCCAAAGGACGGATAAACCAGGGATTGTGGGCCTACGATGCGGTAACCTACTATCAGCTTGAACAAGTCCTGCAACAAGACTTTTATGTGGTGAAGTATGCCGTAGGCGGCACCTCCATCCAATACCCCAACGATTCAGCCAAGGGCCGATACTGGTCGGCCAATCCAGACTGGCTGGCAAAGACTGTTTCCATTGAAAAGGGGGGCCAATCGCTCTTACTCTCCCTGACCGATGCCATTGATGCCGCCATTGACGAGACCCTCACCAAATTGGAAGGAGGGTACACCATCGATGCCTTTCTGTGGCATCAGGGCGAAAGCGACAATCGCTACCCCAAAACGTATTACGCCAATCTGAAAGCCCTTGTTGACTACGTTCGTAACCACCTGACGGCAAAAACCGGCATTGATTATTCCCAATTGCCTTTTATTTTTGGCACCGTTTCTACAGCCAATCGCCAATATCATCCCCTGGTAGAAGCAGGCATGCGACGGTTGGCCAACGATGATCCCAATGCTTACCTGATTGATATGTCCAATGGTACTTTGCTGGGGGATCGTCTTCATTTTGACGCACCCGCGGCCACGTATTTGGGCGAAGAAATGTTCAACATCCTGAGCAAGGTCATGCCCATCAACCATCATGGATTCAGAGTCGCCACATTCAAGGACGACAAACGGGCGGCTGTCAGCTACACGTTTGACGATGCTTTAATCGAACACGCCACACTCGTTGCACCCAGGATGGAGAAACTGGGCTTCAGAGGCACCTTTTGGGTAAATGGCAGGACCGTTTCCGATACATCCGCAGCCCTGGGGAAACCCCGTACTTCCTGGAAACAATTGAAACAGATGGCTAGAGCTGGCCATGAGGTCTCCAACCATGGATGGGCACACCGCAATGTCACCAGACTGAACCCTGAAGAACTACGTCACGAGGTGGCGTTCAACGATACCCTCATCTACCGTCATACCGGCGTTTTCCCCCGTACCTTCTGCTACCCTGGCAACTCGAAAAACGACAGCGTCATCGCCGTTATTGAAAAGGGTCGTGTAGGGACACGCACCTTCCAATTCTCACTAGGCAGCAAAAGTACCAAGGAAAACCTGGAGAAGCGGGTCGACGAATGGTTCACCAAGGGCGAATGGGCAGTGGCCATGACGCATGGCATCAATTATGGCTATGACGCCTTCCGAAATGCGGATGTATTTTGGGAACACCTCAATCACGTAAAAACCAGGGAAGACAGTCTGTGGGTCGGCACGTTTAGCGATGTGGCAGCCTACACCAAGGCCCAAAAAGCCTTGACTTACTCCGTGACAGCAACGAGTAAAGGCTTTACCGTGACACCACATCTCAACTTGGATGAAACCTTGTTCAGGGTGCCTCTTACAGGTGTCATTGAGCAAGTCCATCTTAAGAAAATCACCGTTCGGCAAGGTGGTAAACGCCTGAAAGTGCGTATCTTGCCAGATAAAACCTTGTTTGATTTTGACCCCTATGGCGGTCCAATCGATGTTGTCCTAACACTTGAAAAATAATAACAATGAAACTCCCCGTTTTGACTTTATTGCTCTCAGCCGCTGTCTGTATGACAGTGCAAGGCCAAACCAAGGTTTATACCTTGGATGGCACCACCCGCTATTCGGCTAACACTGGTCATGGATACGATTTTGTAGCCACTCCCCAAAAGGGCAGCCAGGCGCCTTTTTTCTATTCCATTCAAGTTCCGGATGGCAATTACCTGGTCACGGTCAAGTTGGGAGACAAGAAAAAAGCCGGTGTGACAACGGTAAGGGCTGAAAACCGCCGTTTGTTTGTCAACAGGCAGGTTACCCAAAAAGGACAAGTGGTGGAACGTTCGTTTGTGGTCAATAAACGCACGCCCCGCATTTCTGACACAGAAATCGTAAAAATCAAAGATAGGGAAAAGGCCTACAAGACCTGGGATGACTGCCTTACCCTGGAATTTAACGGTGCTGCCCCCTTGTGCCAGGAAATTCGCATTGAGCCGGCACCAGAATCTGTCACCACCGTGTATCTCTGTGGCAACAGCACAGTCGTGGACCAAAGCAACGAACCCTGGGCCAGCTGGGGACAAATGATACCTGGATTTTTTGATGCCAATGTGGCCGTTGCCAATTACGCCGAAAGTGGTGAAACGGGTGGCTCTTTTATGAGTCGTGGGCGTTTGAAACAACTGGTTTCCAAGGTTAAACCAGGTGATTATGTCTTGATTGAATTTGGTCACAATGATGAAAAAGAAAAAGGACCGGGTAAAGGGGCTTATTTTCACTACATGACCAACTTGAAAACATTTGTAGACCAAGCGCGGGCAAATGGCGCTCATCCTGTTTTATTGACCCCGACAGCCCGTCGTAATTTTAATGATGGTGGAACGATTAACGATACACACGGCGAATTTGACGATGCCGTACGCTGGTTGGCGGCCAAAGAAAACGTGCCTATGATCGACCTGACAAAAATGAGTACCACCCTGTTTGAAACCCTGGGTGTGGAGCCTTCCAAAAAAGCCCTGGTGCATTACCCGGCCAATACCTTTCCCAATCAAGAAAAGGAACTGGCCGATAATACCCATTTCAACCCTTATGGCGCCTATCAGGTAGCACAGTGTGTTGCCCGTGGTATTATTGACAATCAATTGCCCCTGGCCGACCACCTTTTACCCGCATACAGAGGCTACAGCCCTTTGTATCCCGATGCGTTTGACGCGTTTGTATGGGATCCGGCACCAATGTACGAGGTGGAGAAGCCTGATGGCAACTGACAAGACCTAATAGACTACTTACTAATCAATAATACAACTACGATGAATGTAAAAAAGACAGGCCTGATGCTTTGCCTTTGTCTCATCGCATGGATGGGACTATCAGCCCAGAACACGCGTGTGAAGTACACCTTTAATGCCGATTGGCGCTTGCACATCGGCGATGTGGAAAACGCCCAGGACACGCGTTTCAACGATAAAACGTGGAAAACAGTCACCTTACCGGCTGCCTTTAACGAAGATGAAGCTTTTCGTGTCAGTATCCTGGAACACACGGATACCATTGTTTGGTACCGCAAACAATTTCGTTTACCGAAAACAGCCAAAGGCCAGAAGGTGTTTCTGGAATTCGAAGGCATCCGCTTTGGTGGCGAGTTTTGGGTGAATGGTAAGCCTGTTGGCCTACACGAAAACGGGGTTATGGCGTTCGGCTTTGACGTGACCGACCTGATTAATTACTCGGGAGACAACGTTATCGCTGCCCGCATAGACAATTCCTGGCGCTACAAGGAGCGTGCGACCGGTTCGACCTATCAATGGAACAACAACAATTTTTACGCCAACTTCGGCGGTATTCCCCGCAACGTTTACCTTCATGTTACACCGCGCCTCTATCAAACGCTGCCCTTGTACAGCAACCTGCAAACCACAGGTACCTATATTTACGCCCGCGAAATCAACATTTCCAAGCGTAGCGCGGTGGTGTTTGCCGAAACAGAGGTTAAGAACGAATTGGCCGAGGCCAAGGACGTGACCCTGGATGTAGTGATTGAAGACCTTGACGGCAAGGTGGTTAAGACGTTCTCCGGTTCCCCCGAACGGTTGGCCGCCGGTGAAACCAAAATCCTCAAGGCCAATGCCCGTGTGAACGACCTTCACTTTTGGTCATGGGGATATGGCTATTTGTATACTGTCTCCACAATCGTTTCTACCAAAGGAAGTAAGAAAGAAGCCGCCATTACCGACGTAGTGAAAACCCGCACCGGTTTTCGGAAAACCCGTTTTGCCGATGGTCTTTTTTGGTTGAACGACAGGGTCTTGCAAATAAAAGGCTACGCCGAGCGCAGTACCAACGAATGGCCTTCCGTAGGCCAATCAGTACCGGCCTGGCTGAGCGATTATTCCAACAAACTGATGGTGGAAAGCAACGGTAACACCGTTCGCTGGATGCACGTGACCCCCTGGAAACAAGATATTGAAAGTTGTGACCGCGTGGGGCTGATGCAACTGTTGCCTGCCGGTGATGCTGAAGGCGATGTGCGTGGACGTCGTTGGGAACACCGCGTCATGTTGATGCGCGATGCCATCATTTACAACCGCAACAATCCCTCCATCATTTTCTGGGAGGGGGGCAACGAAAAGATCAGCGAGGAACACATGGCCGATCTCAAGGCCGTGCGTGACCAGTACGATCCCTATGGTGGACGTGCCATTGGATCCCGTGAGATGCTCGACAGCAAGGTGGCCGAGTGGGGTGGTGAAATGTTGTACATCAATAAAAGCGCCAAACACCCGCTCTTTGCCACCGAGTATTGCCGCGACGAGGGTCTGAGGTGGTATTGGGACGATGCGTCTTATCCCTATCACAAGGATGGTGAAGGCTCAAAATACTACCGCTCAACCGTTACGAATACGGTTCAAACCAATGTGGATGCTCGTTCCTACAACCATAATCAAGACTCCTTTTTCAAAGAATTGGTGACCCGTTGGTGGGATTATTTCCGGGTTCGTCCTGGTACAGGTACCCGTGTTAGCAGCGGGGGGCTGAAGATCCAATTCCACGAAGTGAATTCTCACTGGAGGGGTGAACAGAACTACCGCCGCAGTGGTGTGGTCGATGCCATGCGTGTACCCAAAGAAGCCTTCTATGCCCATCAGGTAATGTGGAACGGTTGGGTGGATATTGAAAAACACGGGACCTATATCTGTGGCCATTGGAACTACGAAAACCCCAAGGGTGGCGTCCAGCAAGCTGGTGAACCCTTCGCCAAGGAAGTGATGGTTGTTTCAACCGGTGACCGCGTGGAACTGTTCCTCAACGGAAAGTCCCTTGGTTTTGGGGAGCGCAGCGTTGGTTTCCTCTTTACCTTCCCCAAAGTAACCTGGAAAGCCGGTACTCTCTTGGCTGTCAGCTACGATGAGAAAGGCAACGAACTAAGCCGCAATCAAAAAGAAACAGTTGGTGCCCCCGATCATCTGACGTTGAAACTGATGACAGCCCCTGATGGCTTCAAAGCCGACGGCTCAGACATGGCGTTGGTTGAAATTGAAGTCGTTGACAAGCAAGGCCGCCGTTGCCCCCTGGACAACTCCATGATAACCTTCGACTTGCAAGGCCCTGCCGAATGGCGTGGTGGTATTGCCCACGGTGGTAAGGAAGGCAACTACATCCTGGAAAAAACGTTACCGGTCGAATCGGGTGTCAACCGCGTGTTGATCCGTTCCACCAGTAAGGCTGGCAAAGTCCGCTTGACGGCAACAGCCCGTCTGGCCAATCAGTCTACACCGACCAAGGTCAGCCTCGAATTCAAAGCCCTGCCATGTGCCTCGAAGGATGGTTTGTCCACCTATATGGCAGCCGAACATTTACCCGTCAACCTGGACAGGGGTGCTACCCCCAATACCCCTTCGTTTACCGTTAAACGCAAAGCGGTGGCCGTTGTGAACGCGACCGCCGGCAGCAACGAAGAAGATGTTCGCAACAGCTTTGACGACAACGAATTGTCTGAATGGCGCAACGATGGACGTCTGGCTACGGGCTGGATTACCTACGAACTGGAACGCGATGCTGTTATCAACGAGGTAGAACTGAAATTGACTGGTTGGCGCATGCGTTCGTATCCTCTCCAGATTTATGTCGATGACATCAAGGTTTTTGAAGGTGAAACCGACAAATCATTGGGCTATGTGGCACTGCCGGTTAAACCCACCAAAGGGCGTTTTGTCACCATCAAACTGATTGGACAAAGCACGGACAATGATGCCTTTGGCGGTATTGTCGAGGTGGAAGCAGCCCAGGCTGGAGAACTGGATTTGTTCAAGGATCCCAACGCTACGAACCAAAAGGGACAGTTGCGTGTGGTTGAAGCCGAATTTTATGAAGCAAAATGATAAAAACAACAATAATGATACGAATGACTTTCCTGGTGGGGCTGATGCTGTGTTGCATCGCCCCGCTATCGGCAGCCAATGATCTGTTTCCCGATGGTACACCTGTACCCGATTGGTTTCATGAATCATCCCATACCCCCTTGCGTAAGCTTGGAAAAGCCTATCGTTTGACCGATCATGGGGTGATCAGCGATGCTGCAAAAATCCAGACGGCTTCCATACAAGCGGTCATTGATAAGGCTTCTGAACAGGGTGGGGGCGTGGTTGTGGTGCCTAAAGGTACCTTTATGTCTGGCTCCCTGTTTTTCAAGCAGGGGGTCAACCTTTACCTGGAAGAAGG
>JAAYBL010000045.1 GCA_012718945.1 Bacteroidales bacterium | reverse complement strand
TTTAATTCCCTGTCTCAGTTTGAACGGTTTTACCCGCAGGCCAAAGCCTACCAAGAACATCCTGTCTCCTGTGGCTTGCGCATCAATCCTGAATGCTCAACCGTAGAGACCGACCTGTATAATCCTTGTTCACCCGGATCCAGAATGGGCGTGTTGGCCGACGCCTTGAAAGAGGGCTTGCCCGAAGGCGTGGAAGGCCTGCATTTCCACACCCTTTGTGAATCCACTCCACAAGCCTTGGAGGCCACCTTGGAGGCTGTAGAGCAACGTTTTGGCCATCTATTTCCTGCACTCAAATGGTTGAACATGGGCGGTGGGCACTTGATGACCAGGGAAGGGTACGATACCGACCATTTGATTGCCCTCTTGCGTGCTTTCAAAGCCAAGTATCCCCATCTCAGACTGATTCTGGAGCCAGGCAGTGCTTTTGTTTGGGAAACAGGGTACCTCTTGTCTACTGTGGTCGACCTGGTGGAAAATCATGGTATAAAAACAGCCATTCTGAATGTTTCTTTTGCCTGCCACATGCCCGATACCCTGGAAATGCCCTATAAACCCCGCATTTGGGGTGCCAGCGATCCTGTGCCCGGCAAGCCGACATACAGGTTGGGCGGCAATAGTTGCCTGGCCGGCGATTTTATGGGCGACTGGAGCTTCGATCAACCCCTGAAAATTGGCGACAGGATCATTTTTATGGATATGATCCATTATACCATGGTCAAGACCACACAATTTAACGGCATCCCCCACCCCGACCTCGTTTTTATGCCCGTATCGGGTAAGCCATTGATTTGGAAACGGTTTGTCTACGAAGATTACAAAAATCGCATGGATTAAGGCCTCTCAAGCCATTCCAGCGGGGATAGCGGGACGAAAAAAAAGGCTGTTTTCTTGAAAAAAAGTAGTGGAATGCTTGTTGTAATCAAAAAAAGTAGTACTTTTGTGACCGCTAAGCAATGATAACACGGCGCACGGAGGTGACCAGTCAGCTTAGACAAACAATCGCGAAAATAGCTCAGTTGGTAGAGCATAACCTTGCCAAGGTTAGGGTCGCGGGTTCGAGTCCCGTTTTTCGCTCAAGGGGCGACAGTGGTCGCCTTTTTATATGAAAAGAATAGTCGCTCAGGTGGTGAAATTGGTATACACGCCACTTTGAGGGGGTGGTGGGCGGATCGCCCGTGTGAGTTCGAGTCTCATCCTGAGCACGCTCCTTTTTTTCTATAATCCACGTTTTTATATTGCCCAGATGGTGAAATCGGTAGACACGCTAGTTTCAGGGACTAGTGGCCGCAAGGCTGTGCAGGTTCGAGTCCTGTTCTGGGCACAAAGAAAAAGGCTAACGCTCTTATGGAGTTGTTAGCCTTTTTCTTTTTTGGTCGCCTTTCTGTTTAGCGCCGCCTCGTTGCTTTTACAAGCAGCTTGAAAGCTTCAGGTATGGGTGTTTCAAACGCATGTGGCTGGCCGGTAATGGGGTGAGTAAACGAGAGCACGTGAGCGTGCAAGGCCAAACGTTTCAGACTGGAGGCATGGCCACCGTATTTCAGGTCGCCCACCAAAGGATAACCGATGCTGTTCATCTGTACCCTGATCTGGTTTTTACGTCCGGTTTCCAATTCCAATTCAACCAAGCTGTAGGTTTCAGAGCGATCGAGCACCTTGTAATGTGTTACAGCCAACTCTCCCTCTTCAGGATTAGGGCTAGCGTACACAATCAAGGCTTTGCTTTCCCAAAGATAAGACTTGATGGTGCCTTGCCCCGACCCGTCACCTGTTTCCAGCTTTCCTTCCACCACAGCTACATAGCGGCGTTGATTTACAGCATAGCGCCAATTGTTCTGCATCAGGTATTGCACTTCCTCACTCTTGGCAAACAGCATCAGTCCTGATGTTTCCCTGTCGAGGCGGTGCACGACAAAAATCTTATTGCCGGGGTGTTGCTTCTTGACATATTCGCTCAGCATGCTGTAGGCCGTTTTTTTCTGTTCCTTTTGCGTGCCGATGGACAACAGTCCGGCTGCTTTGTCTACGACCAACAAATGTTTGTCCTCGTACACGATGGAAAGCAAGGATGACTCCAAGGTCGTTTTGCCTTTTTCCCAATGCACGGTTACGACATCGCCCGGTTGCAAGGCGTGATCGAATTGTTTGATCACACGGCTGCCCACGATGATTTGTTGGTGGGTCAGCAAGGATTTGATGGTGGTACGGCTCTTATCAGGAAAAGAGGCCACTAAAAACGCCATCAACGTGGTTGCTTCCTGCACCGTGCGCTCCGATATGGCTTTGGGTTTGCGCTGGGCAGGTTTTTCAGAAGTGGCTTTGGGTTTTGGTTGGGCCGTCTTTTCGGCCAACGGCTGTTTGCGGATAGGCATGTGTCTATTTTTTGCAAAGATACGGATTTAAGCCTTATCATTAACGGTCAGTTTTTGTATCTTCGCTGTATGAAGGAACAACTTGTACAATTCGTGGCCAACGACCTGCAGTTGTCGTTGAACAACGTCAGAAACACCATCAGTCTCCTGGAAGACGGAGCCACCATTCCCTTTGTCAGCCGCTATCGAAAAGAGCGTACAGGCGGCCTTGATGAAGTGCAGATTGAGCAGATAGCCAATGCCTACGACAAGTACCTTGACATCGACAAGCGCAAGGAAACCATCCTGAACAGCCTGGTCGAACAAGACAAGTTGACGGATGCACTCAAGGACCGCATTCATGCCTGTTGGCAAATGACGGAACTGGAGGACATCTACCTGCCCTACAAACCCAAACGGCAAACGAGAGCCGAATTGGCCAGGCAAAAGGGCCTGGAGCCACTGGCTAAACTCATCATGAGCCAACACCCCGATGATATCGATAAGAAGGCCTACGCCTACCTCAACGACAAAGTTGAGACCCCTGAAGACGCCATCAAGGGTGCCAAGGATATTATTGCCGAGTGGGTTTCCGAAAACGAGAAAGCCCGCCGGGAGGTGCGTTTCCATTTCCGCAAAACGGCCGTTCTCACCTCTACCGTTGTCAAGGGAAAAGAGCTGGAAGCCCTGAATTACAAGGACTATTTCGAGTTCAGCAAACCCTTAAAGCATTGCTCCTCTCACCAATACCTGGCCATCACCAGGGGCGAACGCGAAGGCTTGCTCAGGGTGGACATCAGTCCGCGCGAAGAGGAGTGTTTAGAAAATCTTAATAGGTTCTTCGTAAAAGGGAATCAGCGTAGTTCTCAGTTGGTTAAGGAATCTGTAAGCGATTCGTACAAGCGTTTGATCAAACCATCGGTAGAGACGGAGTTTGCGGCCATGACCAAAGAAAGAGCCGACGAAGAAGCCATCCGCATCTTCACAGGTAACCTCAAGCAACTGCTTCTCGCTCCCCCATTGGGACAAAAAAGGGTATTGGGTCTCGACCCCGGTTTCCGGACCGGCTGCAAACTGGTCTGTCTGGACGCCCAGGGTAAATTGGTGCACAACGAAACCATCTACCCTCACGCACCCGAACACGACGTGCAGGGAGCCTCCCGCAAAGTAAGCCAGTTGGTTGAAGCCTACGATATCCAGGCCATTGCCATTGGTAATGGAACAGCCTCCAGGGAAACAGAGGCCTTTGTCACCAACCTGCGGTTAGACAGACCTGTTCAAGTTTTTGTCGTCAGCGAAAACGGAGCGTCCATATATTCGGCTTCCAAAGTGGCCAGGGAAGAGTTTCCCGAGTACGATGTCACCGTCAGGGGTGCCGTATCGATAGGCCGTCGCCTGATGGACCCCCTGGCCGAATTGGTGAAGATTGAGCCCAAATCCATCGGTGTCGGCCAGTATCAACACGATGTCGATCCGGGCAAATTGAAGAAATCGCTGGACCAGACAGTGGTTAACTGCGTCAATCAAGTCGGTGTTAACCTGAACACGGCCAGCAAGTACTTATTGATGTACGTGTCAGGACTCAATACCGCCATGGCGCAAAATATTGTGGATTACAGGGATGCCAACGGCCCCTTCCCTTCCAGGTCGGCCTTGCTCAGCGTTCCCCGCATCGGCCCGAAAACATTTGAACAAGCGGCCGGCTTCCTACGCATCCCTGATGCCAGAAACCCCCTCGACAATTCAGCCGTCCACCCCGAACGATACGACCTGGTGACCAGAATGGCCGCCGACCTGGGGTGTACCGTTAGCGACCTGATGGCCGACAAAGCCCTCAGGGAAGGCATCAACGTCGACGCTTACGTGTCCGGCGACGTGGGCAAACCCACACTGACCGATATCCTTCAGGAATTGGACAAGCCTGGACGTGACCCCCGCAAAGCCATTGAGGTTTTTGAATTCGACAAGGATATCCGCAAACTGGAAGACCTGAAGGAAGGCATGTCCCTCAACGGTATCGTGACCAACATTACTGCCTTTGGCTGTTTTGTGGACATAGGCATCAAGGAAAACGGCCTTGTGCACCTGTCTGAAATGGCCGATCGCTTCGTCAAAGACCCCTATGAGGTGGTTTCCATCCACCAACACGTCAGGGTAAAGGTGCTGGGAGTCGACTTACATCGACGTCGTATTCGACTCTCCCTTAAGCCCTAAAGCCTTTCAGATGCGGTTATTTGAATAATTTTGGAAAAAAAAGTTCGTGAAAGTTTTCACGATTAAGGGGAAAACCGTACTTTTGCACCCGTTCTACAAAGAACCCCTGACTCCGTAGCTCAGTTGGTAGAGCAAATGACTCTTAATCATTGGGTCGAGAGTTCGAGCCTCTCCGGGGTCACACAGAAAACGCAATCGCTTATCAAAAGCCGGTTGCGTTTTTTTTGTTTACCGTTTTTCAGCCAGAAACACCCCACCAAGGATGAGCAGGCAGCCCACCAGCGCAATCAGGGTAATGCGCTCCTGGATGAGGATGGCAGAAGCAATCAAGGTCACTACAGGGCCCAGGTAGATGTAATTGGTGACGCGTAACACACCCAGCTTGCGGGTGGCCAGGTTCCAGGCCAGGAAACAGAGCATGGAAGCTATCAGTCCCAGGAAAAGCAGGTTCAAGCCCACGATGGGTTGCATCAGGACACCCCAAGGTGCAGTCAGCGGATGGAAAATAAAGTCGGGCAAAATGGTGAGCAGCCCGTAGAAAAAGACCTTGCGCGTAATGAATAGGGTGTCATACCGACCACTCAGCGATTTGAGTATATTACCGTAGAAAGCCCACATAAGGGCTGCCATAATGGTCAGGAAGTCGCCCAATGGGTTCAATTTGAGTACTACCCCACCGTTGTAAACCACCAGTGCAACCCCGGCGAAGGCTATGAGGGAGCCAGCCATCAGGTGGCGTCCCAGGGCTACTCCAGGGTTGAGGACTTTGTGTATCAAGGTGGTCAGGATGGGTGCCACACTTAGTATCAAGGAGACGTTTGAAGCCTGAGTAAACGTGAGAGCCGTGTTTTCAAACAGAAAGTACATCGAGCCCCCTGTCATACCAGCCAACAGCATCAGCCCTTCATCTTTGATTGAGCCGGCAAACAGCCGGCGGTGACTAAGCAGTGCCAGGGGGATGTAGGCCAATACAAAGCGGCAGAAAAAGATGCTGGAAGGGCTCAAACCATGGTTTAGCAATACCTTGGTCGAAATGTAGGTTGTACCCCATATGACGATGGTCACGATGGCTATCAAGTGATACCAGAAACGGTTAGTGGGCATGGCTGTAGCTCAATGGAGCACAAAAATAGCCATTTGAATTGAACCAGCGGAAAAAAAGCCTACATATGACCCCATCCCCACTTTATTTATCGCAATCAAACACACCTGAATCCTATGAAAAAGACCTCATTGCTTCTATGCTTGATGAGCCTATTAGGCTTGATGGCTACTTCAATGTATGCTCAGACACCGGTTGCTGACAAAATCCTGGGCGTTTATTCCACGTTCAATGAAGATACCGGCCTGGAAAATTCCAGGATACAAATCTTCAAGGCTACCAATGGCAAGTATTACGGAAAAATCATCTGGCTCAAAGAGCCCAATGAAAACGGCAAACCCAAGGTGGATGACCAGAATCCGGATAAAGCCCTGCAAAACAAACCCATTATTGGATTACAACTGCTCAAGGCCTTTGAATACGACGAAAAATCCGGTGAATGGAAAGGCGGCTCCATCTACGATCCCGACAATGGCAAGACGTACAATTGTTTCATGAAATTGGACGGAGACAACTACCTCAAAATCCGCGGCTTCATTGGCAAGGCCTGGATGGGCCTGGGGCGCACGACCACCTGGACAAGGTACGAATAATCACAGCTGCAGGCTGAGCCAGCGGTCTGATTTTTCGTCCAACTCGTCCGATAACACCGACAACCGCTTGGCGTGCTGCTCAATTTCAGCACCTGTACAGTCGCCCGTACTCAGGGCTGCCTCTATCGTAGCTTTCTCGGCTTCCAACGACTCGATGGCTGCTTCGAGGGCTTCCAACTCGCGTTGTTCCTTGTAGCTCAATTTCTTGGGCTTGTCAGAAGGTTGGTCTTGCTGAACAGTTGTCTGTGGGCCTTGTTTGGTTTTTTGAGCGTCTTTTGCCGCATCCTTGCGCTTGCGTTCCTCGTCTTCATTCTTATCCCTCCATTGCCTGTATTGGGTGTAATTGCCGGGGAAATCCCTCACCTTGCCAGCCCCTTCAAAGACCAACAGGTGGTCGACAATTTTGTCCATAAAGTACCTGTCGTGGGAAACCACTAACACGCAGCCCTTGAAATGCTTCAGGTAGTCTTCCAGAATATTGAGGGTAAGGATATCCAGGTCGTTGGTGGGCTCATCCAGCACCAGGAAGTTAGGATTGCGCATCAAGACGGTACAGAGGTACAGACGGCGCTTTTCACCACCGCTGAGCTTATACACAAAATTATGTTGCGTTTCAGGCGTGAACAGGAAATGCTGCAGGAACTGAGAGGCCGATAGTTTTTTGCCATCACCCAGACTGATTTCCTCGGCCACGTCCCTGACGACATCTATCACCTTCATCTGATCATCGAAGGCCAGGCCTGACTGGCTGTAATAGGCGAAGGATACCGTTTCACCAATGTCGAAACGGCCACTGTCCGGTTGCTCCTCGCCCATAAGCATACGTAGAAAAGTCGATTTTCCCGTGCCATTACGCCCCACGATGCCCACCTTTTCGTACCTGGCCATGTTGTAGTAGAACTGATCCAGTAAGACCAGGTCGCCGTAGGCCTTGGAAACATATTTGGCCTCCACAATCTTGGAACCCAGGTAAGCCGCCTTCACGTTCAACCGAACCGATTCCTCCTTGCGCTTGTTGGCCACCTTATCCTCCAGGTCGTAAAAAGCGTCGATGCGCGACTTGGCTTTGGTTGCCCTGGCCTGAGGCATGCGGCGCATCCAATCCAGTTCCTTTCGGAAAAGATTGTTGGCCCTGTCCAGCTCAGCGTTAAATACCTCCAGACGTTCCTGGTGCTTTTCCAGGTAATAGGCGTAATTGCCACTATAGCTGTACAATTGACCCTGATCCAGCTCAAGAATGATGTTGCAGACCCTGTCCAGAAAATACCGGTCGTGGGTCACCATAAGCAGGGTGATGCCGGAGCGGGTCAGGTATTGTTCCAGCCATTCCACCATGTCCAGGTCAAGGTGGTTGGTGGGTTCATCAAGAATCAACAAATCCGGCTCTGTAATCAACGCATTGGCCAGTGCTACTCGCTTAAGCTGGCCACCGGAGAGTTGTTCGATGGGTTGGTCCACCTGAGTGATGCTGAGTTTGGTTAAGATCTGGCGGACTCTGACCTCGTAATCCCAGGCTTTGTGGTAATCCATCAAGTGCATTACTTCTTCCAGGGTTTCGCCCTCTGGTTGTGGCAAACCGGCGGCTTCCCGCAACATCCAGGCTTCGTAACGGGATAACGTACGAAGCATGTCGTTGTCAGAAAGAAAACAAGCCTCCAGCACGCTCAAGCCGGCAGGATAGCGGGGATCTTGCTCCAGGTAGCTAACCCTTAATCCGCGACGAAAGACCACCGTTCCACTGTCGGCGTCTTCTCTGCCAGCCAGCACATTGAGCAAGGTGGTCTTGCCTGTGCCGTTTTTAGCAATTAAAGCCACGCGCTGGCCCTCGGACAATCCGAACGAAAGGTTTTCAAATAACAGCAAATCACCAAAGGCCTTGCCCAGGTTTTCTACTTGAAGGTAACTGATGGGATTAGCCATGCATACAGGGGGTTGAACGTTCAGCCTCAAGTACCTCTTTCAAATAAGTGGCTGTATGGCTTTCTGAATGATTGATGATGTCTTCCGGGGTACCGCTGAACAGCAACCGTCCCCCTTGCCTACCTCCCTCAGGACCTATATCGATGAGGTGGTCGGCCAATTTGATGACGTCCAGGTTGTGCTCGATGATGACCACCGTATTGCCTTTGTTGACCAGGCGGTTCAAAACGCCCATCAACACCTTGATGTCTTCAAAATGGAGTCCTGTGGTCGGTTCGTCCAACACATAGAGGGTTTTTCCTGTGTCTTTTTTGGCCAGTTCGGCGGCCAGTTTGAC
>JAAYBL010000316.1 GCA_012718945.1 Bacteroidales bacterium | reverse complement strand
CTGCTGTACTTGTGGAAAGCGGGTGCAAAAGTAGGGGCTTTTTCCTTTACCTGCAAGTTTTCCTGCAAGAAAAATCTAAATAATTTTCGCGCTTTCCGACAAACACCTGATTTGACGAGCGTTAATCAGGAAAAAAAATTTCAAGAAAAAAAAACGGGATCACACGTCCGTACAGGGTGACCGAATGAGGAGGTCGGCAAAACAGCAGAACAAGCAAGCAAACCGTAAAAAAGTCTCCTCCACACCAGATTTTCATCCTTGTTTTGGCAGAAGGGGTACGATTTTACGTATTTTTACAAATGAATGATCCATTAAATATACGACCACCCTCTTTAACTGCTCATTCCCACACATCATGAGACACAAAAAAAGCGTTAGACTGGTGAGCCACTCCGGTATGCTGGGGCTTGCCGCACTTATATTAATCACCTCTTGTATCGACCAACGATACGACATCAATAAAGGGCTATCGACATCCATCAACTTTGGCGGTGACTCATTGGCCCTGCCTTTGGGCAGTTCAGACACAATCAGGCTGGGAGACTTTCTGGATCCAGCTGATGTCGAGTTGATGAAAACCATGGAAGACGGCGGGTATGCCCTGAATGTCAAAGACTCAATCGAGGTCGATGTGCCTAAAATCGATCAATCATCCCTGAAGATAGATGAGAAAACCTTTACCCAGGAAAAAGCCGTCAGCTTTGGCGACATCAACCTGGAAGACTTTTCTATCGATGGATTATCCATCAACAGCGACATTAAGTTTGATTTCAACGCCATCTCGCTCAGCGATTTTGAAGTAACCAACATTAATGAAACCGAATCGTTCGGTGCAGGCATGTCTGGATACATTCCTGACGATCTGACCGTAGACAACATCAACGCCGAAGGGGGAACTGACAACCTCTTTACTACCCTTGAACTGCCCTCGTATGGCGGTATACCCTCCATCCCCGTTCCCATCCTCAACCAGCCCCCTGTTAACTTCAACGCCACACAGAATGTCAATTATACCATCAATGCGCCAGAAGGTGTGACAAACATCGGCGACGTGCTGTTGAAAGACGTTCCAGAAGCCACCTTTACCATCAGCCTGGAACTGATTGGTGGCACAGGTGTTATCACAACCGGTAAAATCGTACCTGAAATCACCGTCAACCCGACCGATCTTTTCGAATTTAAAAACCTGCCAGGTGGCACCATTGTGTTTTCAGCAGAAGACTCCCTGACGGTAGCCAACGGGTTTAAACTGGAAAGAAACTACCCCATCAGTGCGCTTAACATTGGAGGCAATCCCGATGAGCAAGGCAACCTATCGGTGTCAGACCAAATTGTCAGCACGGGCAGTGTAGCTATGAGAGATGTCTATGTGTTATCAGATAAGATCAACAATGTCAAGGACATGGACATGGTGGTGAAAGTATCAGTCAACGACATGGTAATCAGGTCTATGGTATTTACGTTGCCACCCATCCAATCAAACATCGATGGCAACACCGCTATGGATATCAACAACAGCCTTCCGTCTGACATCAAGCAAATCAGGTCTATTCTTCTGGATGCCAACAGACAGAAGCTCCGCTTTGTGCTCAAAGCCGCCCCAGGAACACTGCCTCCGATGGAACAAGGCTCTTTTACCATCAACGATCTGTCTATCCAGTTTCCCAGTGAAATTACGTTTAAACCAAAGGCCGGGCTATCGGGCAGCACCTATTCGCTGTCTAACGAAACCTTTGATCCAAACAGCGGATTCCCCATCGAGCTTGAATTGGCCAGCATTGATTTAAGTGCAGCAGATATTGTGGGTGACAGTATAAAATGGTCGAGAAACATCACCTATTCGGGTAATGTCTCATTCTCTGGACGCGTTAACAGCGCTGACATACCCAGCGGCAGCAACGACACCAGAATGGACCTGGTCATCAGTTCTGATTTTGGTTTCCATTCCGCCAATGTGGTCACCAGCAACAAAACCATCGACATCACCCCGATGAACATTCCGTTTGACATGGATATTGACATTTCAGACAGGATCAAGCGCCTGGATACCATAAAACTGAAAGACAATACGATAGTCACGATAAACATCAACAAGCCGACCATTCCCCTGACCCTGACCGGCGAAGGCTTGACGTTGGTATTCCCCGATTTGTTCACCTTCGACCCACCTTTAATCAACAACAGAATCATTTTCAACGATACGACACGCCCACTGCCTGAGTTAATTGAATTGGAACTGGCTTCACTCAACATCAACGACACCTTGAGCGAGAAAGGCACATTGAGCATCAATGAACAGATTCAGGTACAGGGAGGCGTATTGCTAAAATCCGGCCTCGTCAACACCACAGAAGTTGAAGACCTTGACGAGGTGACGCTCAACCTGATCGCATCGAGCGAAAAGATGACCATCGCCTCCACTTCTCTATTGATGAAGTCGTTGTCTACCACGTACGCCGATTCAACACGACTCGATTTACCCACCATCGATTTGCCAGAAGAGATCCTGTCTCTCGACAGTATTATGTTGGCCAACGGAGCCAAGTTGCTGCTGGACATCAACATCTCCAACATGCCTAGCCTGTCCAAGCCGCTTATTGCTGACATCAAAATGGACTTTCCCGCCTTATTGGGCTTTGCCCCCGGCCTAGCCGACGCAAACAACAACATCCACATCCATCAGGCCTTTGTAGGAGGCAAACTTAGCAAGGAAATCGGGTTGGATGGTCTGTTCTTCGATGGCAAGAACCTGGGTGGCAAACTTGACATCAACGAAATGGTCAAATTCAACGTTGGTGTGAGTGTGGATGAATCCACCGTCAACAGCGATCAACTCAAAAATGAAGACATCATAGTGAGGGTCGATGTAAAATTGACCGGTATACAGTTTGAAGATGTTTACGGAAAGCTGGATCCAGGCATAGAGCCCCAGCATCAGTCCATCGCCATCTCCGGCCTGCCCTCCTTCCTGGAAGGCGACAGCATTGTGCTGGATATTACCAAGCCGGTCATTACGCTGGAAACAGAGAGCAACCTGGGTATTCCTGTCGTGATAGACCTCCTGATGAAGCCCTCACGAAAAGGATCTGTTATTGCAGGTGCTGAACAAACCATGCAATTGACACTACCCAAGGCGGCTTCAGCAAGTAGCAAGCAGACCACCCGCTTTTGGATTGCCCCTGACAGCGCCGGTATGCCTCAAGATTATGTGTTTGTTCCAGCCAACATTCAAATGTTGTTCAGGACCATTCCCGACAACATCCTATTTGATTTACAAGCCAGTGCAGATATCTCTCAACAACATCACATCAACTTGTCGGCCGACTACTTCATGAAGGTCAACTACGAGGTGACCGTACCTTTTGCCTTTGGCGAAGAGTTGGCCATTGTCATGAGAGATACCATCTCCGGACTGGATCCAATGATTGGTGAATCGGCCTTGGCTGGGAAGGCCCTGGAATTGTATGGATCGTTCCAGAATAGTATTCCATTAGAACTGGAGGTCGAACTGGTACCTTTTGATGGGAATAACGCACCCATTGACGTCACACCAGTCAGACAAACCATCGGAGCTGGTGCCAGAGATGGCAGTCCCACAACATCAAATGTCACCCTCAAGTTGGTCGATCCCGATGGAAAACTTGAAGCCATGAGAGGGGTCGAACTGATTTTCAGAGGTTCTTCCAATTCAACCGTTGCCGGAGCCCCCATCAAACCAGACAACTACGTCATTGCCACCCTAAAAGCGCGCTTGGCCGGCGGTATCACCATCGATCCCAGCAACTTCTAATTGAACAACCATGAAACGAGCCAAACTAGCCTTACGCCCCATCCGCTTCCGATCCGTGCTGTGGTCCGGACTGCTTAGCTGTCTGCTGATGTCTGCCTCCCCCCTGGCAGCCCAACAGATTTCAAGAACAGGGTATTTCATGGATAACGCCACCCACAGGCACCTGCTCAATCCAGCTTTAAACCCTACGAGAGGGTATTTTAGCCTACCTGTAGCCGGAGCGTTCTATCTCGGAACGGAATCAAACATGAAATTCACCAATTTCATATACCCGCCTACTAATGGAGGTGAACTCCTGACGTTTATGCACGAAGATGTGGACGCCAACACTTTCCTTTCCGAATTGAGTTCCAACAATTATTTGAGAACCGATATAAGAACAAGCCTGCTCTCAATGGGCATATACACCGGATCTTCCTTCTGGACCTTTGATGTGGCTGCCAGGGTCAATATGTCCATGGATCTGCCCTACGATTTGTTTGCCTTTTTAAAACAAGGCATGACCTCCAGCGAAGGCAACCTTTACCACTTGGGTAATTTATTCCTGAGCAGCAGTGTGCTGGCAGAAGTCTCCCTTGGCCACTCCCGCAACATCATGGACAACCTCCGCGTTGGCGGTAAAGTCAAGTTTCTGGTGGGAGGAGCAAGGATTAAAGCCGGACTTAGCACCATGGATGTCCAGATGGCACCGGATGCTTGGACCATTACGACCAATGGTGTCCTGGATGCCTATGCCAAAGGACTGACCCTCAAAACGGATGAGGAAGGGGTTATCAACGGAGAATTTGAATTCGCGTCACCTGGCCCCGCCGGTATGGGAGCCGCACTTGACCTGGGTGTCAACTACTCCCCCATACCCAACCTGGATGTTTCTCTGGCATTGATAGACCTAGGCGCCATCAAATGGAACAAAGCGGCCATCACTCAAGCCACATCATCTGGTCAAGTCACCTTCACGGGTATAGAAAACTTCGGATTGGACAGCGTTAGTCAACAATCTGCAGAGGATCAAATGCAGACATTGCAAGATGACCTCCTGAAGATGGCTCAATTCAAGCCCACGACCACCACGGAAGATGTGGTCGAACGTCTATTTCCCACCATCAATGCCGGTGTGGAGTATGCCTTGCTGAATAACAAAATCAGTCTGGGTATATTGTTTTCAAACCGCTTCATGGAAAACGACCGCTATTCCGAACTTACGGGGTCGCTTAACCTAAGGCCGGCTCGTTGGTTCAATCTTTCGGGCAGCTATTCGTTCATCCATGGCAAGCGGGAAACCTTTGGCTTTGCCCTTGGTCTTGTACCCGCCATCATGAACATCTACCTGGCTTGCGACTACACCTTTTTCCGTGTGACACCCCAGTTTATCCCACTAAACACACTGACTACCAATATTCAATTGGGCGTCAGTATACCCTTGGGCAGGGGAAAAGTGCCACCCAAACATCCCTATTGAACATTTCCAACCAAGTCGGAAACCAATATTACTATCATGAGGGGTAGCCCAACCAGGCTCCCCCTCTGTTGATTGGAGAATTCGATTTTTTACGTCATCTTTGTATGTTATACCAGCAACTACCTTTATGAAACACTTTTTGTCTACCACCCTGGCCACCATCGTTGGCTTATTGATTTCTGGCTTGCTCTTTTTTCTCATTCTGTTTGCCGTCATCGGAGCCATGTCCAGCGCCGACAAGACTTACGACCTCAAACCCAATAGTATCCTGACCATCAACCTCAGTGGTACCCTGGTTGAACAAGGACAAGACAATCCTTTCGATTTATCGATACCCGGCATGCCGATTGATCCATCCATGCAAGCACAGGGGCTGGACGACATATTG
>JAAYBL010000315.1 GCA_012718945.1 Bacteroidales bacterium | reverse complement strand
TTAAGCCCAACCACGCCGATGGTACTGCGCAAGTGGGAGAGTAGGTAGTCGCCGTTTTTAGAAAGCCCTGATAGCTAACGCTGTCAGGGCTTTCGTCGTATATAACGTTTTTGGGCGACGCCAAAGGTGTTGCCCTGATAGCATTCGCTGTCGGGGGCTTCGTCATTTTAAAAGGCTTGGGCAACGTTAACCAGGAGGCGTTAACCCTAAAAAGCAAGCTTGCTAATCTTAAATTGCAGATAGGCCATCAATGCACTGCAGCTGGTCATAATCAGAATAAAAGAGGGTAGTTGGAGATTAACCAGCATGGGCGCAAAGACACTCAACCAGCCTATGGGTTGTGGATCGATGAGTAGTGCTACAAATGATAGCATAGTAAAAATGCCTGTAAAGACGGATGTGAAGAATGATACCCTAAATTGTTCATACGATAGACTTGATTTATTTTTACCAGCATGCAAACAACGGCGTTTCCAACAGATGGCGCTCAGTAAGCCGACAAATAAGAGTATGAAAGGGAGAGCCTGGCATGCCACGTAAAAGAAAATCATATATGAAAAATAGCATATCAAAAAAATGTTGACTGGAAGGGTGTAGATGTCAACCCGAATAAGCAACTTAAGGACGACCGATATTAATGCACCTAGCACGAATCCGGAAAGGCCAAAGCCGACAGCAAATTCCAAGTGCTTGGATGATGAATAAGCACCAACAGCCGTCATGAGAAACATCAACATGGGTAGCACTAATAAAAGCAGCAGTTCTATCCATTTATCGATACCCGTATGAATGGTCAAGCGTGTTGCCATGTTGTTTTTTTGGTTTATTTTTGAGATACAATTGTAAACATACGTCCACGATAACGATTTTCCAAACGATTGCATGGTTTTCTTCATCGGAAGAATGTCAAATTTTCTATCTACCTTTGCATCCACGTTCTCAACCATATTCCAATACCTCAAAACATTGATTGTACATCAAGAAAGAGGTATCAAAATCGATGACCGATGAAAAAATGGCGTTTTGAAACCATGCAGGTCCATGCCGGTTATACACCGGATCAGACCAATTCCCGAGCTGTTCCTATCCATCCAACGACCGCTTATGTGTTTGATGGCGCTCAACACGGAGCCGACTTGTTCAACCTTGATTTTAAGGAGGGAGTTTCACCCTATATATATACGCGTCTCAATAACCCTACCAACAGCGTTTTTGAACAACGTATGGCTGCCTTGGAAGGAGGGATTGCTGCTGTAGCAACTGCTTCTGGGCATGCCGCACAACTGTTGACCATGCTCAACTTGCTGAAAACAGGTGATAATTTTGTGACCAGCCCCTATTTGTACGGAGGCACCCATAATCAGTTCTTTGTCAGTCTTAGGGATTTGGGCATCGAAGCCAGAAAAGCTAAGGACGACACAGCACCAGCTATGGAAGCCTTGATCGATGAGCATACTAAGGCGTTGTATACCGAAAACATTGGCAATCCCAAGTTTAATATACCCGATTTTGAGGCGTTGGCCGCATTAGCCAGGAAGTATGATATTCCCCTTATCGTAGACAATACCTTTGCCTGCGGAGGCTATCTCTGCCGTCCCCTAGATTTTGGCGCCAATATCGTGGTGGAAAGCGCTACCAAATGGATAGGTGGCCATGGAACCTGCATGGGAGGTGTTGTTGTAGATGGAGGTACCTATAATTGGGGCAATGGAAAATTCCCCAAATACACCCAGCCTTCAGATGGGTATCATGGATTGGTTTTTTGGGAGAAATTTGGCAAGGCAGCTTTTGCCATGCGACTGATCGCTGAGAACCAACGCGACTTGGGGGCCTGCCAGAGTCCGTTTAACAGCTGGCAACTGCTTCAAGGCTTGGAAACCTTGTCGGTCAGGGTACAGAAGATTTGTGACCAAGCAATGGAATTGGCGCAGTGGTTGAATCAGCATCCAGCAGTCTATGATGTCTGTTACCTTGGATTGCCAGATCATCCTTATCACGCATTGGCCAACAAATACCTCAGCCACGGTTATGGAGGTGTTTTAACCTTCCGTGTGAAGGGTGGCTACGATCAAACCGTTCGTTTTGTCGAAAGTCTGACATTGATTTCCCATGTGACCAACATAGGAGATGTCAGGACACTGATCACTCACCCAGCCTCCACCACCCATCGTCAGCTGTCAGAATCAGATCAGCAAGCCGGAGGTGTTTACCCCGACATGCTCCGTTTGTCAGTAGGTCTGGAGCATGTGGACGATCTAAAAGAAGACCTGGAGGAAGCTTTTGCCCAACTAAATCGATAGCCCCTATTCAAGATGCCATTAAACCTGCCCAATCAACTGCCGGCGATTGAGTTGCTGAAAAAGGAGCACATCTTCGTCATGGAAACTGGAAGGGCTTCCAGTCAGGATATACGTCCGTTGAGAATTGTCATTCTCAACCTGATGCCCCTAAAAATTATTACAGAAACCGATCTGATCAGGCTTTTGTCCAATACGCCCTTGCAGTTGGAAGTGGAATTCATGCGTTTGAAAAGCCATGTGTCCAAGAACACACCGATGGAACACATGAAAGCCTTTTACCGCAGCTTCAACAGTATGCACGATCAAAACTATGACGGTATGATCATTACTGGAGCTCCTGTTGAACAATTGCCCTTTGAGGATGTCACGTATTGGGACGAATTTAAAGCCATTGTGGATTGGTCCAAGACACATGTCACGTCTACAATGTACATATGTTGGGCGGCACAAGCCGGTTTGTACCACAGCTATGGCATACCCAAGTACCCCTTGGATCACAAGATGTTCGGCGTGTTCAAACACAGCATGAATGAACCACAGAATCAGATTTTCAGGGGGTTTGACGATGAATTTTTTGTTCCGCACAGTCGTCATACCGAAATCAGGCGCGGAGACATTGTTAAAGTCCCCGAACTGACGTTGCTCTCTGAATCTGAGGAGGCAGGCGTCTACATGGTGATGGCTAGGAATGGAAGGGATTTTTACATCACTGGTCACTCCGAATATTCCCCGAATACCCTGGATACTGAGTACAAAAGGGATCTCGCCAAAGGCTTACCCATTAACAAGCCCATGAATTATTACCCGGGTGATGATGCGTCAAAGACACCGCTCGTTCGCTGGAGAGGCCATGCCAATTTATTGTTTACCAATTGGTTGAATTATTTTGTCTACCAGGAAACGCCTTACGATATTACGCAGATTCACTAAAAAGCATCGTTGATACATGGCAAAATCTCGCCTCATTGAATTGCTGGCTCCTGCCAAAAACGCAGAGACGGCCAGGCAAGCCATTCTTCATGGCGCCGACGCTATCTACCTGGGCGCCCCTAGGTTTGGCGCCAGGGCGGCAGCTGGCAACAGCCTGGAAGATATTGCCGAGGTGGTGAAAGAAGCACATGCCTGGCATGTTAGGGTGTATGTTACGTTGAACTGCCTGTTGTATGATGAAGAATTGCCCGAGGCTGAAGCCCTTGTATGGGAGTTGTGGGAGATAGGAGTTGATGCACTTATCGTGCAGGATATGGGGCTAACCAAATGTAACCTGCCACCCATACCTTTACATGCCAGCACCCAAACCAACAATCGAACGGTGGAAAAGGTGCAGTTTCTGGAAAAAGCGGGCTTCAGGCAAGTGGTATTAGCCAGGGAGTTGTCCATCAATCAGATACAGACCATTGCCGAACAAACCAAGGTGCCCCTTGAGGCCTTTGTGCACGGCGCTTTGTGCGTCAGCTACAGCGGTCAGTGTAATTTGAGTCATGCCCTTGGTGGACGAAGTGCCAATAGGGGTGAATGTGCCCAAAGTTGCCGTCTGCCATACGATGTGTTGGCTGAGGACGGAACCACGTTGATCAAACAGAAACACGTGCTTTCCTTACGCGACTTCAATGCCAGTGAACACCTGGAAGCATTGATTGATGCCGGTGTCACATCGTTTAAGATTGAGGGACGATTAAAAGATGCCGGGTATGTGGCCAACGTAACAGCATGGTACAACCAGGCATTGAACCGCATCCTGGACCAACGCCCCACGCTCAGACGTGCTTCCTTGGGGCAAGTGAAGTTGGCTTTTACCCCCGATCTGTATAAAAGTTTCAACCGGGGATTTACCGATTATTTTCTGAAGGCTAGGGCTCCTATGAACAACAGGGACACACCAAAGTCTCTGGGTGAGCCAGTGGGTGTGGTTAAACGTGTGCTCAACGATAGAATGGAATTGACCCTCAACACGCCTCTAGCAAACGGTGATGGCCTTAGTTATGTAGGACCTGATGGCCAATTTGCTGGCTTCAGGGTAAACAGGGTAGAGGAGACCACGGTCTTTCCGGCCAGCTCTCCAACCATCAAGCCCGGTACGCGTGTCTTCCGAACGTATGACCAGGAATTTGAGCGCACACTGGAACGTCATGAAACCAGGAGGCTTCTGGCTGTTCGGTGGTCATGCTGGGAATTGACCGATGGTTTTGCCCTCGAATTGGCAGACAATCATGGACATCGGGTGGTGAAACAGTTTACATACCCCAAAATCGTGGCCAATAAACCGCAAAGTGACCAGGTGGCCTTGCAGTTGGGAAAATTGGGGCAAACGCGTTTTGTCATGGAAGCGTGTCAGTTGGATTGGTCGGTCGATTGGTTTGTGCCTGCATCAATGTGGAGCAATTGGCGCAGGGAACTGTGTGAGGCTTTGGAGCAGGTCATTCAGTTGTCGTACAAGCGCGAAGTGGTGGCGTTTGAACAGACCAACCATCCTTATCCTGAGGAAAGGCTCACCTTTCTGGATCACGTGTTGAACGAGGCCTCCAGGCAGTTCTTTGTTGATCACGGTGTGAAAGAAATGGCTTGGGCGCCCGAGCATCAAGCCTCTACGCAATACGCGGAGGATACGATCGTAATGATCAATAAGTACTGTCTGAAATACGAGTTGGGGTGTTGTCCCAACGTTGCCTCGCACGATCACCACAAACCAGCGCCTGCCTGGTTGGTTTACCAGGAACGAAAGATCCGCTTACGGTTTGATTGTAAACGGTGCGAAATGCGCCTGGTGATGCAACCGTCAGGGGTGATAGAGGGAACTGCTGAGTAATGCCTGGGCATCGACCATGTCCATCAATTCACTTGGAGTGGCAGCATCGTTTTGAAGCATGTAAGCCTCAACAATGCGGTACCCCAGCCATGTGACGGCACGGGCTGGAGATTCGTCCGGAAAAAAGGCAGTGGAGGGGCCCTCTTCGATGAATTTGGCAATGTTCAGTTTGTCGGTCGTATAGAGCATTTGGTTGTCCAGTAAACTTTTCCAAAGCATCTTTTCATTTGCTTTACACCAGGCCAGTTCTTCGGGTGTGAAAGCCAACACGCGCTCCAGCGGTTCGTCGGGGAGTACGATGCTAGTTAGAAAAGCGATTTTCCCTTCATAGATCATATGGTCAAGGAGACGGTCTTTTTGTATCATTCTTTCCAGTGTCCATTCGGAACGAATCCATCCCATCAGGTAGTCGGATAACAACTTTTCAGGCACCATGCGGCGGTATTGATAGGGCTCATATAAGATGCTGTACATGGGGTGATTGGCTCCCAGATATTTGTCCAGACTGGCTGATAGCATGCCGGGTGCAGAGACGGTGGATTCACCATATCCGGATATATGCATGTACACGGTGGGTATGGTCATATGAGGGAAAAAGTAGGTCAACCGGTGAAAAGCCCATGATAAGTCTTCCTCCAATTGGGATACATCCAGAAAGGTGGTCTCACAACTGTCGTAAAGGTTGGCAACGTCAGGGTCGTTGTGGAAGATGGTATAGAAATCCTTGTAGAGTTTACTGCCTGGTTCACCCACTTCCATGATGCTGGTGGCATAGAGGTAGAGAAAAGCAGAGTCTACCGTTGGGTCTTCTGTCTGAAAATCCTGATCGAAACGTTCGATGGAGACTTGGTGGGAAGGGTAGCCTGGTACGCTGAAACGGCTTTCCCTGCAACCGACCAGCAACAGGCAAACGGATAGGAGACAATAGATGGGTTTCATTGTGCGTTGTGTTTTTACAAAGATACATAAATCGGTTTCCCGTTGTCCCAGGATGCTTTTTTCTTGCAAAAAAAAAGCCCCGCGCAGTGTGCGCAGGGCTTTGATTGTAAAGGGAGTCAAAGGGATCAACCTTTGTTTTCGAGTTGTTCCTTGAGAGCGGCCAAGGCGTCAATGTCACCCAATGTGGTTTTTTCCATCTTGGGAGCGGAGGTTTCTACCTCTTCTTTTTTGGCTGTTTTCTTGGTACCGGCAGCTTTTTTGGCGGCTGGTTTGGCAGCTACGTCACTACCCTTGGCTTCATCTTCGTGGATGCGGCTGTGTGACAGGATGATGCGCTTGGAGTCCTTGTTGAATTCAATCACCTTGAAGGCAATCTTTTCGTCAACTTGTGCCGTGGTGCCATCTTCCTTAACCAGGTGTTTGGGAGTAGCAAAGCCTTCAACACCGTAAGGCAGGGAGACTACTGCGCCCTTGTCCATCACGTCGATGATGGTACCTTCGTGGATGCTATCAACATTGAAGATGTTTTCAAAAACATCCCAGGGATTTTCTTCCAGTTGCTTGTGGCCCAAGCTCAAGCGGCGGTTGTCCTTGTCGATTTCGAGAACGACCACTTCGATGTTGGTGCCCAATTGAGTGAATTCGCTCGGGTGTTTGATCTTCTTCGTCCAGCTCAGGTCGCTGATATGAATCAGACCGTCTACACCTTCTTCGATTTCTACAAAGACGCCGAAGTTGGTGAAGTTGCGAACCCTGGCTTGGTGGCGGCTGCCAACAGCGTATTTGGTTTCGATGTTAGCCCAAGGATCTTCCTTGAGTTGCTTGATGCCCAAGGACATCTTACGTTCTTCGCGGTCGAGGGTCAGGATAACAGCTTCTACTGTGTCGCCCACCTTCATGAAGTCTTGAGCGCTGCGCAGGTGCTGTGACCAGCTCATTTCGGAAACGTGGATCAAACCTTCAACGCCAGCTGCGATTTCGATGAATGCACCGTAATCGGCCATAACGACAACGCGACCTTTAACCTTGTCACCCACCTTGAGGTTGGTGTCGAGGGCATCCCAAGGATGTGGGGTCAGTTGTTTCAGGCCCAGAGCGATACGTTTCTTTTCATCGTCAAAGTCGAGGATAACAACGTTGAGTTTCTGATCGAGTTCAACCACTTCTTTAGGATCGCTTACACGGCCCCAGCTCAAGTCGGTGATGTGGATCAAACCGTCTACGCCGCCCAGGTCGATGAACACACCGTAAGAGGTGATGTTCTTGACTGTACCTTCGAGTACCTGACCTTTTTCCAGTTTGGCAATGATTTCTTTTTTCTGTTGTTCCAGTTCGGCTTCAATAAGAGCCTTGTGAGATACAACAACGTTCTTGAATTCCTGGTTGATTTTAACAACCTTGAATTCCATGGTTTTGCCAACAAATACGTCGTAGTCACGGATGGGCTTGACGTCGATTTGTGAGCCGGGGAGGAAGGCTTCGATGCCGAATACATCGACAATCATACCACCCTTGGTGCGGCATTTTACGAAACCCTTGATGATTTCGTCGTTTTCGAGGGCTGCGTTCACGCGGTCCCAGCTGCGGGTGGCGCGGGCTTTCTTGTGTGAAAGGATGAGTTGACCCTTTTTGTCTTCTTGATTTTCAATGTAGACTTCAACTTTGTCACCCACTTTTAAATCGGGGTCGTACCTGAACTCGTTCATGGATACGATACCGTCAGATTTGAAGCCGATGTTGACGACTACCTCGCGTTTGTTCATCGAGATAACGGTGCCTTCAACAACTTCTTTGTCTTTTACGGTATTCAGGGTGTTGTCATAGGCCTTTTGCAGGTCTTCCCTGGATGTGGTGCTGTAGATGTCGCCTTTTTCGTAGGCGTCCCAGTCAAATTCGGTAGCTGCAGGTGCAGCGGGTGCGGGGGCAGCAGGCTTTTCAGCGGCAGGTGATGCGGGAGCTTCGGCTACAGGAGCCTCTGGTTGTGTGGCCTGGGCTTCAACCTGAACAGGTTCTTCAGCCGGCGTGGCTTGTTTGTTTTCTTCCATTGTGGATGTTTCCTTGTAAGAATTTAATAAATTGGACATTATATTGATTCGAAAATCGGCCGCAAAGATAGCGAATAAAATCGAGACTAAACAACGCTTTTTCCAATACTTAGCTGTATTTTTGTGTGTAAACGATTAAATTAAAAAGACCTATGTCTGGAATGAAACCGACCTTGTTGTCTGGATTGGCTATTGCGATGTTGCTGTTGACTGGTTGTCGGAGCTATGAGGTCTTCCAAATGGAGGTGCTCCGTCCTGCCTATATTAACCAATCTGTGGGGGAAAACGGTGTTCTCCTGATTGACAACGCAGGTACTCAACCCGAAGCCATAGGACATTCCCTTACCATGCCTAATCGGGTTGGGAAAGATTCGGTGATTCAGTTGTCGGCCCGGTCGGCCGATGCAAAACCCATGCTCTTGGGTTTTTTACATGATAAATTGCTGGATAATGGTTTTTATCCGGAGATTACAGTGGCTGCCAACACGTGGTTCCCTTCAATGAAGGACGGATCCCTGGACTTTTTAACTTTTCAATCCTTGACTGAACGCCAAAGGGCCTTTCTAAGGGATTCGACAGCTAGTCGGATGTGGATTTCCCTGGATGGCTGGTTCTTGAAGACGGAAACAAAGGTGAAACCAATTGACGAGGTCAATAGTTCGACACTGTTCTTTACAGCCCAACGAAATGTCTATGCGTCAACGGTATGGAGGGTTTTTGACGCGACAACTGATACCTTGATGTTGGCTTTCAAATACAACGACACCCTTTTTTGGGAGAGGCTTGGTCGCTTACCTCAACAGGCTGTCAATGCACTGCCGACTGTAGATAGTACCTTGGCGGAAATTGCTGATTATATGACTAACCGTATTGTTAAGCTGTTGACGCCTTATTGGGATCCGGTGGCGAGAATTTATTTCATTAGTGGAAGTTATCGGATGAAATACGGTTATGATGCCATCAGGGTAGATAACTGGAATCAAGCGGCAGCCATTTGGCAAGAAGAGTGCGAAAATGGGGTAGGTCGTAGTGCTTATAGGGCTGCCATGAACCTCATATTACACTATGAACGTCTGGGTGATCCTGCGGAAGCCTTGGCTTGGGCAACAAAGGCTGAGGAATTGATGAATAAGCCATTGAGTATGCGATTGAAAAGCGATGAAGACCTGTTGACCAATTGGAAAGAAACGCTTACCCGACGTATTGCTGAGTTGGAACGCTTGGGCTACTGATGCCACTCGTTACCAATGCTTGAAATGAAGGGAAAAGTCGATGTGTTACCAAGATATTTTGTACATTTGAGCCCTGGTGCATCAGCACACCAAACAATACTTCTGTCAACTGGTTTAATATGAAAAACGAACCCTTGTCCCATACCCTTGATTTTGCCTTCCGCAAAGCCTTGGACAAACTCAGAGTTAGGGAGTCATCGGCAGCCATTGTCGATTTGTATGTGTTACCCAATCCAGACTCGGGCGACATCACCATTATGGACGATGAAGACAATACGCTGGTGAAAGTGCCCGTGCCTGCCTGGGAAGAACAGGGTGAAGACCTGGAAACGGAAGCCGCTCTGAAGAGTTGTGAAACCTTGCTGATCAGTCTGGTCAAGCAATTGCACGAAGAGGGTCAATTTGAAACGTTGAACATCATCAAACCTTTCTCGGTGTTGATGGTCGACGAGGACATGGAAGTGTTGGCCGAGTTGATGACCATCGATGAGGAACAATTGTTACTCAGTGATGACTTTTTCAAACACATGGACGAGGAACTTGACGGATTTTTCAAAGAACTGATGGCTGACACAAACAAATAAAGCCGGAAGGTTGAAAAGTGTGCCCGACGTTTTGTATTTCAAAAAATCTGACTAATTTTGCGCCCGCTCAGCCCTCCAAAAGGAGGGTTTTTACGAAGAGAAACAAGGTAGTCTTGCCGAAATAGCTCAGTTGGTAGAGCAACGCATTCGTAATGCGTAGGTCGCCGGTTCGAGTCCGGCTTTCGGCTCAAAAACGCCTCAGGATCCGGCTAATCGCCACATGGAAACCTGGGGCGTTTTTTTTATCCCTTATAAACGGATTTGTATACGTCGAACGTAGCTTTGGCGGTGGCCTCCCATGAAAAGGCCTTAACGCGTTCCAACCCTTTGGCTACCATGGTTTGGTAGCAAGTGCTGTCGGTTAAGAGTTTGACCAACAGGGAGGCGATTTCTTTTTCGTCGGTTGGATTGGCAAAAAGAGCGGCATCACCGGCCACTTCAGGCATGGATGATGTGTTGGAGGTTATTACGGGGGTGCCACAGGCCATGGACTCCAGCAAAGGAATGCCGAAGCTTTCCCGTAACGAGGTGTACAGGAACACACTGGCACCAGAGTAGAGGGCTGGAAGGTCGCTGTTGGGTATGTAACCACTGAACCGTAACAATGGGCGTATGAAGGGCATGTCTATATCAGACAATACCTGGTCGATGTATTCGGGCGCAAGGTCGGCCACCAACAAGGGTAGCGGGTCCTTGGTTTGTTGAACATACAAACCATAGGCCTTAAGGGTCCTGGGCGTGTTTTTCTTGGGATCCGTGTTGCCCAGGAATAAAAGGTACGCCGTTTCTTTCAGGTAACGACTGGTGACCGCATAGGGCGCTTCGATGGGTTTGAAATGCTCGCCAAAGCCATTGTGAATGGCAATCAGTCGAGAGGCATCCAATTGCAGGGTTTCTCTGATTCGCCTGCATTCAAACCGGGAGACGGTGATGATGGTTGCGCAGCGTTTCAACACAGGGGGGACAACCCAACGTCTGTAGTACCAGCCCATGTTTTGATAAAGAGAGGCGCTGGACTGTTGTCTGGGCTCCAGGTAAATGATGTCATGTAAGGTGAGCACCAGCGGAACCTTGCCCCAGAGTGGTGCCGTGTTGGAGGTGCAATGTAGAATGTCTGGCTTGAGTCGCCTGACAGCCAAAGGTAAGGCAACCTGTTCCCAGAGAGGATAGGTGGGGCAACGCAGGGTGATGATGGAAACATTGGCCGAGGGCTGCAAACAAACGTCTTCACCGGGTGCGACCAGGATATAGTATTGGTTGACAGTATCCATACGTTGGAGCCTACGGATGATTTCCAACGCAACGAAATCCATACCGTGTTTGTTTTTCCGGAATATTCGCTGAGCTTCAATGGCTATCTTCATATGCTTGGTGTATTGGATGGAAGGTTGCCAGATCTTAACGCTTGCTACGTGTAAAGAGTTTGGAAAAAATGACGGAGATAAACAAGACGGGTAGCAGAATAATGGACAAGATGCCTCTAGTCGTGAGCATTTTGTCTGGTATGGCCAGGATGTAGGAAAACAGGAGCGTGCCCGTCATAATCCACCATTTGACAGATAGAGTGGGTTCGTAATAAGCCAACATGCCGGCAATAATGAAAAGAAAGCCGACCAACAATATCTTCGAAGGCATGATCCATTGAAGGATTTTGTCGCAGTAATCAAGGTTGCCTGCGAAGATTGCTCTAGGTAAATCCTTGAATATGCGTTTTTTAGTATGTACAACCGACGATGACCATTCTTTCCGCAATTGGTTGTATGCTGCCACATCGGCAGGGCTGTCCTCATAGGTGTGGACATGTTCCAGGTACTCGATGAAAAGTCCCTGTTTGAGCAGTTTGGCTTCTATGTGTTTGGTCAAGTCGAGTCTGTCTGAGAGGTTGACATGGCTGGTGAACCATTGCATGTCAAAGGCCATGCCTGTCCCCATCAAACTGGAGGAAAAGCCCATGTTTACATGACCACGTCTGAAGATGGAATTGTTGATTTCATCCATCATCGCATTCAACCAGGATAACTGCGTGGGGTGATGATTGGATACCTTGTGGGTCTGGATGGCCATTCCGCCGGTATGATAAGCTTTGTTTATGTCGGCCAAATAGTTGGTGTCTACTTGGTTGTTTGCGTTAAGGAGCACCAGTACATCGTATGAGGTTGTTTTAATTGATGCGAGGGCTACGGCAATGAGGGCGTTGGGATTGGCATGGACGTTTGGTTTCTCCAAAAGAACGACCTGTAAGGAATCTAACTGGTTTTTGATGTCTGCCGACAAACCATTGCTGGAGATGACGATGTCGTAATGGTCTTTAGAAAACGTCATACGTCGAATTGACTGCACGGTTGCCACGAGATTGCCATCTAAACCTTTGGGTACGGGTATCAGGATACAATAGCGGTAAAGCTTCTTGGTGTCGTTGAATTGTCGTCCCATTTTGCGTAGCGATGCAAGAGCAAACACCAACGAATACCCGACAGGGATTGCAAACAGCAGGAAAAGGAGAAGGTCGCTCCAATAAAGCAAGACCTCGGTGGATATGATATCAGTCATGGTTGATCAGGTTAATCGTTCTAGTGCGTCATCGTATCGGGGGGCCATCATCACAAACGCCTGCGTAAGGGCCATTAACATCCAGGTAGGGTACTGTCCCCAAATGGCATTCCCATAAGAGCTGGCCATCATGCCAAACATGCCACATAGCATGGCCGTGAGGTAGCCTTTGAGTTGTCGGTGTTTCAATTTTTTCATAACCAGCCATATGCCATACCCTAAAAAAGCAAACTGTATGGACAGGTAAAGCAATAATCCCACTATGCCTGTTTCGACCCATACCTTCACATACCAGGAATCGTTGGGGATGTTGGTGGTGAGCCTGTTGGGCGCGTAGCGTTTGGCTGCGACACCACTCAGACCAACACCTTCTCCGAAGGGTCTGGTTTTGATATAGCTTCCCAGGCGTTTCTGGTTTTCCAGTCGTACGACCAGGGAGGGCTCGTTGAGGTTGAAGGCGGTACGCATACGCCTGATGTATTGGTTGCTTTGTCCAATGGTGGTGTATCGGAAGAAGACGAATGTGCTGAGGAGGAGGACGAACATGAGCACGATGAGTGGACCTTTCTTGGTCATCAATGTGAAAAGGACAAAGCCGGCCAAAGGTACGGCCAGCGCTCCCCTCGTGCCTGAGATGATGAGTGCGTATAAGCCAAGAATGCTCGTGATGATTAAGAATCCTCTAAGTAATTTGTTGGGCGCGTAGAGGCCTGCGATGAAAAAGACGACTGCCGCACAGCCCATGTTTGACCCAAAATTGCCTGCGTCCGTAAAGATGGAAAAATAGCGGGTTCCGGTTGCCAGCAGGTGAGTCTTCATGTTTTCTCCTTGCATGAGCCAGCGGTGTTCAGCAGCATCAAAACCCAGTGTTTTCTGCATTTGAAGTTTTACAATAGCTATCAGGGTGAAGGCCGCCCAAAGTGTAATGATGCGGCTCATGTCTTCAAACCGGCGGAAATGGATGGAGGCCAGGATAACGGTCAGCAAGGGGTAGAGTGTCATGGAGCGGATTGAAGTGGCCCATGCCGCTGAAACCGCCGTTGGGTTGGCTAATTCCAGGACACAGTACAACAACCAAATGGTCAAGAGGATGGTGCCTCCATTCAGGGCCCGCTTCCATTCGATATCTCCGTTGATGACAGATCGAAACAGGGTTGAAAATAGAATAAAGGCGAACAGTAAGTCGGTGAGTATGCCCAGGCTGCTGACAGGTACGTAACGGCTGATGCCCATCAAAAAATAGTTTTCGACAAACAGCAGCATAAGGGCCCAGTAGGGCTGTTTCAGGGAGATTAATACGATGAGGACGCTCAACGGAATGATGGCAATCATCAGCCCCAACGCCACCTCCTGTGTGGCGAAGAAGTAGGCCATGGCCATCATGCCTGCAAGGAGGATGAAGGCTCCCACCCAATGTTTAAGAGTCCAACTGCGCATACGGTTTGTTTAACGGATTGAGCTGGGTGGTATGTCAATGTTGACGGGCTTGTCGCTGGTCAATTCCATTTGATGTAGTTTGTACCACCAAGTCCTCATGCGGGTGTAGGGCGGTAGGAAGCCCGTGAAGTCTTCCACACTATTCAAGTTGGACCAATTCAAGCACACGAAAATGGGTACGGATCCGGCTTGCTGTTTGAGCACGTTCAGGAAATCAATGTCTCTGTCTTTCCAGGCTCTGGTGGCCTTGACTACATACACGAAGGCGTTTACTGAACGTGCCAACTGGGAAGGAATGGCGTTTTGAGATAAAGCTGGCCATTCAACAAGAAGGATGTCTGCATCCAATGTTAGGTCTGGAGGAACGAGTTCGCCTATCGTGCGGGCTTTGAAATACTCCTTGTCCAGTGAATTGAAGTCTACGTCGTGAGCTAAATGACAGACGTCATATTGACGGTCGCTCCAATACCGCCTAAGTTGTTCTGCAACATGGGTTTTACCTTCCTTGGGGTCTGAACTGATCAGGCCTATGATGGCTTGCCCATTGTCAGGGAAGTGGGGGGCTAGCTGATGGCAGACATGGGCGCTGGCTTGTCGATGGATTTCCATGCCAAACCGTCGGTATTTGAGTTTAAGGGGGCCAGGGAAAGCGCCGATAGCTTGGATGCCTGTCAGGTGAGCGGCTCTGTGCTTGTCCCGGATGGTTTTGTCGAGCCATTCAATGATCAGGAAGGCTGTAAAGATGAAAAACAAGCAAGCAAAGTACGACAGCAGGACAATCAGTTTGCGTTTAGAAGCAACAGCAGCCAAGGGATAAATGGGTTCCGTCACCATGTTGATGGTTGTGCTGCGCATCTCGATGTTCTTCTGCTGCAATTTGGCTTGCGCCAGGTGGTCGAGCAGTGTTTGGTAGGCGTCTTCCGTCACCTGTATTTCCCTTTCCTGTTTTTTCAGGTTGGGACCGATAGGGGTGAATTGGGCGAAAGAGGCATCAATATCCTTCATGCGTTTCTCGAGGATGGAGCGTTGGGCGGCTGAGCGTTCGTAGTTCAATTTTTCTTTGAACCATTCGTCGACCATGTCTTGAAGGGCCAACCCCTCTTTGGTGGTCTTTGTGCTGGAAATGGAGTTGGAAAGCGTTTGGAGACGCTCTTTGGCCTTTTCGAGTAGGCGTTTATTCTGGTTGATGGCCATTGTCGTTTCAGGGGAAGGGCTGATGGCTGTCTCCAGCTTGGCAATCCGTTGGGAAAGAGAGGAGATGGTCTCCATTTGCTGAACGAATTGTTTGCTCTCGTCCATCAACGCGGCGCGCTCCTTCATTTGACTTTCCAATTGGATGAGCATATGTTCCGAGGTGTAATGCTCTGTGTATGCAGTCTCGTATTTGGCTTCAAGGGCGTGCTTGGCTTCGGTCAATTGCTTGGTTTGCTCTTCATAGTTGATGACGTTGGAAGCCATGCTGAAAGCTAACAACGAGTCTTCAAGGGCATTAAGGGTCATACGGGTTTCGTACAATTGCTTCTCAAAATAGG
>JAAYBL010000314.1 GCA_012718945.1 Bacteroidales bacterium | reverse complement strand
TTTTTTCCTCTTCGGATGGTTTTTGTACTTTTGTGGACGCTAGAAAAACCTTTATGAAGAAGACTCCCATCGATGCTGCCGTTGTAAAAACGGTGATAGACAGCTACAACCTCCCAGCGTTTGGCAAAGCCACCATCCGCGAAGTGCTTGACATGGCCAATCAAATAGAAAAAAAATCAGGCGAACAATTTATCCGCATGGAGATGGGAGTGCCAGGATTGCCGGCTGCAGCCATCGGAGTAGAGGCCGAAATTCAAGCCTTACAACAAGGAGTGGCATCGGTCTACCCACCCCTACCCGGCACGGCCGATTTCAAACACCAGGCAGCCCGGTTCATCAAAGCCTTCATTGACCTTGACGTACCCGCAGCTTGCTGCACACCCGTGACTGGCTCCATGCAGGGCACCATCGCCTCGCTGATGACCTGCACACAACGAGACAAGCGCAGACGGACGGTTTTATTCATTGACCCAGGCTTTCCGGTTCAAAAGATACAAATGGCCATGCTCGATTGCCCCTATGAGTCCATCGATGCCTTTGATCTCCGTGGCGATGCATTGATTGACGAGGTGGAACGACGCCTGGCTCAAGGCAACATCTCGACCATCCTCTACTCCAACCCCAACAATCCAGCCTGGTACTGCCTGCAGGAAAGCGAGCTGGAACGCCTGGGCGCACTGGCCACCACTTACGATGTCGTCATCCTCGAAGACCTCGCCTATTTTGCCATGGATTTCCGCAAAGATCTGAGCAAGCCTTTCGAAGCACCTTTTCAAGCCAGCGTGGGACGGTATACCGACAACTACATTCTATTGATTTCGGGCTCCAAAGCCTTCAGCTATGCCGGACAGCGTATCGGCTTCGTGGCCGTATCCAAAGCCTTGTCAGAGCGTAGTTTCCCCGACCTCAGCAAACAATACGGCATAGGCGAGTTTGGCAATGTATTGGTCAACCGGGTATTGTACGGTTTATCCGCAGGCACCAGCCATTCGGCTCAATACGCCATGGCTGCCATCATGAAGGCTGCCTGCGACGGACAATTCAACTTTGTAGAAGGGGTCAGGGAATACGGCCGCCGAGCCGAACGGGTGAAAAAAGCTTTCTTGGACAACGGCTTCTACCTGGTGTACGACAACGACCTCGGCGAAGAGTTGGCCGACGGATTCTATTTCACCATAGCCTGGCCCGGCATGAAGGGAGGCGAGCTGATGGAAGAACTGATGTATTACGGTATCAGCGCCATTTCTCTCGAAACCACGGGCAGCCTGCAAGAAGGCCTTCGCATATGCACCTCCTTCATCAAAGCAAACCAATACGAGACGCTTGAAAATAGATTAGCCAGCTTCAGGGCCAACCATTAAGGCACCCATCCGCTGGCTGAACTCAACAACTCAAGCTACGATAAGATCTTAGGATAGTTTATCCACCCAAGCCGCATAGGCTTCGATGAACCGTGACAGACTGCCCTTGGCACCCTCATCCACCACATTGCCGTCACTGTCAAACACAGCCATGGTGTTACCGATGTAGGCTTCAGGCTGCTGAAGCACCTGTACATTCAGAAAGGCCAATACCTGCCTGAGATGATGGTTGGCACCAAAGCCGCCCAGGCCCCCGATAGACGTACTCACCACCCCACCGGGTTTACCCGACCAAATATTCTGTCCCCATGGTCTGGAGCCCACATCAAGGGCGTTCTTCAGTGCAGCCGGGAATGAACGGTTGTGCTCGGGGGTGACGAATATATAACCATCATACGAGGCGATTTGCTTGCGAAAAGCGTCATAACTATCGGGCGATGCGGCATCGAAATCCTGGTTGTACAGGGGCAGATGGCCGATGTCCACGATGTCAAGGGCGATGGAAGACGGAGCCATGGCTTTCAGGGCGTTGGCTGTCATAAGACTGTATGATTGCTTGCGGAGGCTTCCGACGAGTATGGCTATTTTTTTCATTGTTCAACTGTTTTACGTATACAACAATTCCAAAGCTGTATTGTTTATACCACAAAAATACAGTCAACAAACGAACAAAGCAAATATAACAAGTGTTTACTTGTTTTATTTAACGCTTTTTAAGCATTTTTCCTGAAGGGCATTTTCACCACCTCGGCGCTCAACAATCTATCACGCACTTTTACGCAAATCAACGTGCCAGGTTTGGCATAAGCAGCCTTTACATAACCCATGGCAATGCCAACGTTCAGCACAGGAGAGATGCTACCAGAGGTCACCTCACCAATGGGGTTACCCTCGGTGTCGGTCAGTTCATACCCATGCCTGGCGAAACCCCTATCCTTCATGATCAAACCGATGCGTTTTCTGGGCATACCGTTGGCCTTTTGAGCTTCCAGTAAGGCTCTTGAAGGGAACTGCTTGTCGGGTGTAAATTTGGTAACCCAGGCCAGTCCGGCTTCGATGGGTGACGTGGTGTCATCAATATCGTTGCCGTAAAGACAGAAGCCCATTTCCAGACGGAGGGTATCCCTGGCACCCAAACCAATGGGTTTGATGCCTTCGGGAGCTCCGGCTTCAAACAACGCATTCCACACGGTAATGGCGGCTTCGTTGGGAAAGTATAGTTCAAAACCACCGGCACCCGTGTAGCCCGTGTTGGAAATCAAGACCTGGTCCACACCAGCCAGTTTTCCATAGGCAAAATGGTAGTACGGTATGTCGGCCAGCTTCACAGCCGTGAGGCGTTGGATTACATCGATGGCTTTAGGTCCTTGAACGGCCAATTGAGCCACCTGCGGAGAAATGTTTTCCAACTCGGCCCCCATGGGGTTGTGTGCCTGACACCAGGCCCAGTCTTTGTCGGTATTGGAAGCATTGACCACCAACAGATAGTCGGTGTCGCTGTTTTTATAGACCAACAGATCGTCGACAACGCCGCCGGTTTCGTTGGGCAAATAAGCGTATTGCACCTGCCCTATTGCGAGTTGGCTTACGTCGTTTGACACCAGGTTTTGCAGAAAAGCCAGCGCCTGAGAGCCGCAGACCTTGAATTCACCCATATGGGAAACGTCGAAGACGCCCACGCCTTCACAAACGGTTTTGTGTTCAACCAGGATGCCACTGTATTCGATGGGCATTTCAAAACCGGCAAAGGGAGCCATCTTGGCGCCAAGAGCCTTGTGAATGGCGTTAAAGGGGGTATAGTTCATTATGTAGAATATATTAGGATAATCAAGCTACGATTTGAATCAGTAAAGAAGAGTCTATCAGTCTGGCTTTACAACAGGGCTGGCCAATTCCGCTATTTTGACGATGACCTGAGTGGCTTTCTCCATGGAAGGAATGGGCACAAACTCAAATCGTCCGTGGAAATTATGTCCCCCGGCGAAAATATTGGGACAGGGCAATCCCATGAAGGAGAGACGGGAACCGTCGGTACCACCGCGAATGGGTCTTACCTTTGGCTTGACACCCGCAGCCTCCATGGCCTTCAGCGCCAGTACAATGACGTGCATATTGTCGGGCTCGATCTTTTCACGCATGTTGTAATACTGGTCCTTTAATTCCAGTGTCACGGTATTGGGGCCAAACTCATTATTGAGTTTGCGCGTAAGGTGTTCCAGTTCTTTTTTGCGGCGCTCAAACCGGTCTCTGTCGTGATCCCTGATGATGTAGCTCATCACAGCTTGTTCCACGTCGCCATGAAAACTGGTAAGGTGGTAAAAACCTTCGTACGCCTCCGTATGTTCAGGCGTGTCGTACCTGGGCAACATGGATGCAAATTGGTTGGCGATGCGAATGGCGTTCAACATCTTATGCTTGGCGTAGCCGGGGTGAACGTTGCGGCCTTTGACGATCACTTTGGCACCGGCCGCGTTGAAGTTTTCGTATTCCAATTCGCCGATTTCACCCCCGTCAATGGTGTAAGCCCAGTCAGCTCCAAAAGCAGCCACATCGAAGTGGTCGGGGCCCTGTCCGATTTCTTCATCGGGCGTGAAACCGATGCGAATGGGACCATGTTTGATTTCGGGATGAGCCATGAGGTATTCCATTGCCGTGACAATTTCCGCCAAACCAGCCTTGTCGTCGGCGCCCAACAGGGTTTTCCCATCGGTGCAGATCAAATCCTGTCCTTGGTAAAGCAGGAGTTCGGGAAATTCAGTTGGCGACAACACCACACCAGCCACCGGATCCAACAAGATGTCGCCACCGTTGTACTGACGGATAATTTGAGGATTAACATCTTTGCCCGACATATCGGGACTGGTATCCATGTGGGCAATAAAGCCGATGGTGGGCCTTGGCTCATCTGTATTGGCCGGCAAGGTGGCCGTTACATAGCCATACTGGCTCACCTCAACAGCCTGGAGACCCATCGCTTTCAATTCGTTGGCCAATTCTTTGGCAAAAACCAACTGAGAAGGACTACTGGGCACCTGATTGCTTTCAGGATCAGCCGTGGTATCTATTTTTACGTACCGCAGGAAACGTTCGATTAGTGACATGATTGTGGGTTTTACGCACAAAGTTACAGTTTGGTCGGCAACTTCCCAAACGCTTTTTTGAACGCTTTGGTGAAATAACCCGGACTATTGAAACCTACCATATCAGCCACTTCCGACACTGTGTACTTTCCTTCAGCCAACAGCCTGGCTCCCTCTTTCAACCGCAGCAAACGCACGAATTCCACCGGCGTCATACCGGTAACGGATACAACTTTGCGGTACAAACTGACCCGACTCATGGCCATGTCACTGCTAAGGGCTTCGATGGTATACTGGGTATTGGTCATATTTTTTTCCACCAAAGCCACTACCTTGTTCAGGAAGGATTCATCCAACGCGGTAATAGCGAGTTGAACAGGAGGCACATCCAACGTCTGTTTAAACGCCTGAATCCTGGTTTTTTGCTGATTCAGCAAGTGACGCACCCTGTAGAGCAACACATCCCAATCGAAAGGCTTGGCGATGTACGCATCGGCCCCCTCCATGTACCCACGGCGTTCTTGTTCTGTACTGGTATTGGCCGTCAGCAAGATAAACGGAATGTGCGACACCCTTAGATTGGTCTTCAAACGGTGACACAATTGTATGCCGTCTATGCCCGGCATCATCAAGTCGGAAATAATGAGATCGGGACGCTGTTGCAGCGCCATGCGTTCGCCAGTCAAGCCATCGGCCGCTTCCAGAACCCGGTAGTACGCGCTGAGTTCCGTTTTCAAATAGTGCCTGAACGACTCATTGTCTTCGACCAACAGAACACACTGTTTATCAGCGTTATTACCGAAATCATCAGTAGACGCCTTCGTCTCCTCATCGGCCTCCGCTTCGTTCTCAACAGACACCTCATTATCCCTACTCTCTACTGCATGATCAACCGTTATATCCTTGCCCGCCCATTGATCATCAGGGCCTATAGGCAAATAAAGGTGGAACGTACTCCCCTGGCCTTCCTCGCTATCCACTGTGATTCGGCCCCCATGCAGGATGGCGTAGGTTTTGACCAGATGCAGGCCAATGCCTGTTCCAATCGTGGCGTCTTCCCCTGTTACCTGGTGAAAGCGTTCAAAAATGGTCTCACGTTCAGAGGCCGGAATGCCACGCCCTGTATCGGCCACATCGATGCGTATGAAACGACCTTCACTTAACTGTTCCATCGAAACGCCGACCGTCACAGTTCCACCTGAAGGGGTAAACTTTAACGCATTGGACAGCAGATTAAACACCATTTTTCCCACTTTGTCGAAATCTGCCACAACGGCAAAGGTTTCATCTACAGGCTCATACCGTAGCGTAACCGATTTTTCAGTAGCTGCCAACTCAAACCTGGCCACCACACCGGCCAAATAATCCCGCATGGAGCCCTTACTCAGCGTCAACCGCTCACCGCCAGAATCCAGCTTTCTAAAATCAAGTAATTGATTAACAAGTGTTAACACATGCTGAGCCTGCGCCGAGATGGCCTCGAGTTTTGGTTTCATCGTGGCATCGTTCACTTGCCTTATCAACGATTGCAGAGGGGTAATCACCAGCGTCAACGGGGTGCGCAACTCATGACTGATATTGGTGAAAAACTGATCTTTCATGGCAGCCACTCGTTCGTCTACGATACGGCGTTGTTTCTCTTTCTGATCCCGTTGATACCGTCGGATGGTCTCTAAAAGCAAGACCACGATGATCGAAAAATAAATCAGATAAGCCCACCAGGTTTCAAACCAGGCCGGTTGTTTATGAATGGTGATGTCCAACACCTCGTGTGACCAGGCACCCTGGTTGTCGGTAGCCATAACCTCAAGACGGTGTTCTCCACGCTTCAAATTACTTAAATAAAGGCTATTACGCCCAGCATCCAGGTAACTCCAGGCGGTATTGGATCCTTCAAACCGGAACGCAAAACGCACTTTCTGACGACTTAACGGACTAAAAGTGGAAAAAAACAATTCCAGGTTGGTTTCCCTGGGCTTCAACCGCACCAAGGCTGGTCCCATCCCAACCAGTTCTTGATGGCCATCCACCTTGACAGCCGTTAACCTTATATGGACTGGCTGATTCAACTGGGGCAAAGGCGTCCGGGAACGGTTCACCAATACACCGCCGGCTCCACTGACATAGACCATACCACTCCCATCCCAATACACACTTCTAAACTGTTTCAGTTCCACGGCCGGATCGGACACATGGATGACCCTGAACAACGCTTTCTCAGGATTGTACCGAATGAGTCGTTGATCGGTCACCACCCACACGTCACCTTTACCGTCCACCTCCAGATCGCTGATCAAATCTCCCTGAAGGCCAGCCGTCTTGGTCTGAGCAATCAGTCGACCCGCTGCCGGCTGATACAGGTATAAAGCCCCATGAAGTGTTGCCACCCACAATTGTCCATTGCCCCCAACAGCCAGTTTGCTCACATGCACACCAGGCAGCGATTTCAACCGAGTACCGTCGGCCTTTAGTATCAGCAATCCTTGCGTCTCGGTCGCCACATAAACAGTACCATCGTTTGAGCCGGCAATGTCGTTGATGATGCCCGTCCCCACCCAGACACGGCATAGTCTACCTGTACGGGGATAGAAACGGTACAGGTGAAAACTGCTTCCCAACCAGATGGTTCCATCCTGGTCTACATAAAAAGTGCGGATGCGTTCGTAGGGTTCGGCAGGCAATGTCACAAGGGGTTGCATCTCAAACTGACCGTTGGCATATGTCAACTGGATCAACACCGTGTCGGCCCTGACCATCAACACGCCTGGCCCCTTACGCCGTTTTTCAATAAAGGGCGACAAGTGGTGATCCTTGCAAAAAGACACCTTACCTGTGGCTGACTCCATGACATATAAGCCATTTGTCTGCACCCTGATCCAATAGTGACCACTTTCTTTGATCAAGTTGAGCACAACGGGCATTTTCCCCAGGGTCGCTGTGAGACCTTCCATGGGTACAGGGCTAAAATCCCTATCCAGGTATGTCAAAACAAATGAAGTAGGATGACTGCCGGCCACCCAGACCTGGCCAAGCCGATCAACCATGATGTCTTGCATGGCCTTAATACCAGGAGGCAAAACCTGTTCTAAAGAATGAGCCACCAAACGTCCCTCGTCAGACCTGACATATCCATGCACGTCTTCTTTGCTGACCACCCAAAGGAAAGACCGCCCCGGATCAAGGGCCATGGCCATTATTTTTCGTTGTTCACGTCCCACCTGGAGTGAGGTGGCATCCTGCGTTTCATACGTCCAGGTACCATCATGACTGTTTTGCACCATTTTCAAGATGCCTTTTCCCCAGGTTCCTACCCAATAAATACCATCACGTGTATCCTGCAACAGACAGGTGGGATATTCAGAAAAGGGCCAGTACATGTCGACCAAACTATCGGTCAAGGGATCGAAGTATTGCAATCCACCGTTCTTCAGTGCCACCCAGACCTTTCCACCTCTGTCTACATATAAAGAGAAAGCTTCTTTTGAATAGCCCATCCACCGCAGGTCATAGGCACCCAACCGTTGATCGTCCACCCCATAGCGAAACAGTTGTTCACCGGCCGCCACCCAGACCTGGCCGGTCGAATCGGCCTCGATGGCCATGATTTCCCAGCTCTTGATGGCCTCATCGGGTAAAGAAACGATTTGATTGGTCCGTTTATCCAGGATATAGGCTCCCCTGGTCGTACCAAACCAAATGCGGTGACGACTATCTTCAGTGATGCAGGTCACCGTATTGCTGGCCAACAACTGGGGGGTATTGACATCAGCCCTGAACACATGTACTGTGTAACCATCGTCCCTGCACAAGCCACCACCATCGGTGCCGTACCAGAAAAAACCCTCGCTATCCTGAAAAATGTGGTTGACACCAACCACCGGCAATTGGTTTTGATTGGGCAGCGGGGTCATGACAAACGAACGGGCACTTGCCTGAAGACCAACCAACAGCAATGTCACCGTTAAGGAAGTTAAAAACGGGCAACTTTTTTTCATGGCGAGTTGTTACCAGCAAAGATAGTACTAAATTGCATATCAGTTGAAAGGCATCGATAGGTTGCAACATCTGTGCCGAAGGTTGAAACAAATGGACCCTTTCGTTACGGACCACGGGGATATCTTTGTAAGATAAACCAATAACCTTGATAACATGAGAAAACGTCTACTTTTTGTACTGTTGCTGACCCTTGCAGTCACTGGCTTGTACGCTCAACGCAGGGTTGACGTGGTGGACCGCGGTATCGTGGCCATGCCCAAATCAACCAGTACCATTTACCTGTCCTGGCGGCACTTTGCCACCGACCCTGATGAACAAGCTTACAACGTTTACTATAAAACATCGGCCGAGGGTGCGCTGACCAAACTCAACAGCAGCCCCATTACTAGCAGCACCAACTACTTGGCCAACCTGGCCACAAGCACTTCAGCCTATACCTTCGTCGTCAAATCCGTTCTTAATGGGGTGGAAAAAGACGAACCCGGCCAATTCACGCTGGCCAAAAATGCCGGCACTCACCGCATTGTCAAGGATTTCAACTTTGAGCCCCTGCCCGCCGGTCATCCCAACATGACCATGAAGTTTTGCTGGCCGGCTGATTTGAATGGCGATGGCGCCTACGACTACGTGTTGGACAGGCAAAGCTACGGTGGTGCCATGGACGAAGAAGGCGGTGAGGCAACAGCTGGCTACCCTTACCCCAAAGTGGAAGCCTACACCAGCAATGGAACCTTCCTGTGGCGCATTGACATGGGTCCCAACATCAAAATTTGCTCTGGTCACAACGATATGGTCACTGCCTACGACATGGACGGTGACGGCAAAGCCGAAGTCCTGATGGCCGTCAGTGAAGGAACCACCTTCCCCGATGGTACTGTCATCAAAGGTACAAACGGCCAGGTAACTGATTACCGGTCGTTAGCCGGGCCTGCCCCCCAATGGATAGCCATTGTCAATGGCGAAACCGGCAACCTCATTGACCGCATGGATTTACCCTTCTACAACGACTTGAAAAGCCAACGCACCGACAGCTGGAAAGAAATCGGTGGTCACTTCATCATCAACTACCTGGATGGCATCCATCCCTCATTGGTATACATGTATAAGAACAGGGCGGAAAACGATTGGTTCTACGGAGCCCATGCCGCGTTTTCCTACCGCAACGGCCAATTGGTCAAGGATTGGGCCTACCGTTTCTGGGACAACCAAGCTGAATTTCACCAGGTAAGAGCCGCCGATGTGGACGGTGATGGACGTGATAATTTCGTGGAGGGCGGTTATGTACTCAAACACGATGGCACCATCTTGAATCGTCACGAGGACGCTGTTCACGGTGACCGCCATTGCCTGGCCGACATCGACCCCGACCGTCCTGGCCTGGAACATTTCCTCATCCAGCAAAACAATCCCAAAACCTTGGGAATGGGACTATACGATGCAGCAACCGGGGTCTTCATCAAGGGCAACTACCAATCGGCCGTGGGCGATGTAGGTCGTGGCATTTGTGCCGCCTTTGACAATGGCCGTAGGGGCATGCAGTACTGGTCGACCATGAATGGCTACGCCATGTACGACTGCAAGGGCAACCAAATCGAGGGAGCTACAGGCACCTTCCCGGCCGAAGCTATGTGGTGGGGGCCCAACCTGGCCCGCTGGGAAGTCAACGGCATCGGTGGTAGTGGTAACAATTTAGCGTTCCATAAATACAACCCATCGACTAAATCATTCGAGCGCGACCTGCCCAACCTGTACAACGAATACATTCCCTATTACTTCAAGTCAATCTATGGCGGAAGGGCCGCTTTTTGGGGTGACATGCTGGGTGACTGGCGTGAAGAACTGATTTGCGTGCGTGGCGATGAATCGGGTTTTGTGGTGTTGAGCACTTGGGAACAGACCAACATCCGCCTGTACCACCTCATGCAAAATCCGGCTTACCGCCTGCAAACCACAGCCAGAGGCTACTACCAAACCCCTGATGTAGATTTCTACATGGCCAACGACATGCCCAAACCGCCTATCGCACCAGTACAACAAGCTGAGATGTATTATTCTGGCTCAGGCTGGATGGACAGGGAAGGCCAAACTGTTTCTTATACCGATGGCAAGTCGGTGATGTTCGACATCAGAGGCGGCAGCACCAACTACACCATTGAGGGTTCTATTTCCCCATCGGTCTTATACTTGATGAATCCCAAACAAGTCAACGACACCCTGGAGGGCAACGGCAAGATCACCGGCGCCACCACCCTTATCAAATCGATGCAGGGGGATGTTCTCCTTCGTGGTCACCACGATTATACCGGCAAGACTAGAATTTCCGAAGGGCGGCTCTTCATCGATGGTAGCCTGACCAGCCCCGTTCAAGTCGACGCCAGGGGTGTCATCGGTGGCGTAGGAACACTGACAGGCGGCATCTCACTGGAAAAAGGATTAAATCGTGAAGGTGGCCGTATCGAAGTGGGGCTGCCCGCACAACCAGACACCCTGACCATCGTGGGCAATCTTACGCTCGTGGGCCGCAATAATCTGGCGTTCGATGCCAATCCAACGGCAACACCCGCTTGTGATGTGCTGAACATTCAGGGCGATTTACAGGTGAACGGAAGCGACAACGCTCTCATTATCCGTCCGGTTGGCAAATTACCCGTTGGCATCATGACGTTGATTCATTTCTCCGGCACCACCAACGCTACTGCCAACAGCTTCAAAGTGATTGGTCTTGAAGGTATTCCCTACACACTGGCCGTCACAGACAGCACATTAACCCTGGAAATCCTCTCTTCCCGCCTGCCGTCTTCCGTTGAATGGACGGGCAGCAGCAACGGCACCTGGAACTTCTCCACACCCAACTTTGATTATCAGTCTTACGCGTCCATCTTTGTGCCCGGTGATACCATTTCCTTTACAGACAATGCCACCGCGAAACGCATCACCATCAACGAAACCATGCCGGTGGGCAACGTCTTCTTCAACAACGAAACAGCCTTTACGGTGGTGGGACAAGGTGTCATCAGTGGAACCGGAGGTCTCTACAAAACGGGCAAAGGTTTGTTGTCCATCCAAAATACGGACAACAGCTTCACCGGTCCGGTTGAAGTCACCAACGGCACATTGGAAGTGGCCTCCCTCAAGGACGGCGGATTGAGCAGCTCCATCGGTGCAGCCTCAACCAGTGCCAAAAACTGGATCATGCGCAACGCCACCCTGCAAACCAGGGCACAAATGTCGACCAACCGCAATATGCAGGTGGTGGATACCTTGACGGTAAACAATCCTGCCTCCAACAACAGCGTGTTGCTCAGTGGCAGTCTTTCCGGTACCGGCACAACCCTGATCGTTAAAGGCAAAGGTACCCTGACCCTGCAAGGCTCCAACACCTTCAGCCGGGTCACTGTTCAGGATGGCTTATTACTACTGGGATCATCCAACGCCAATCGTTACTCCATGGGCAATGCCAAAATCAGGTTGGAAGGGGGTATTTTCCGCATGCACAACGTCAACTCCACCTCTGATACGGGCACCTTTGGCAATGAAATCGAGGTACCTGAAGGCAAAACAGCCTACTGGGATCTGCCTTCCCGTTGGGGCTTCACCTCCAAACTGATCGGAGGCGGCACGGTGGTCGTTTACATTCCCTATGTCCGCAGTGATTTGAATGGCGACTGGTCGGCCTTTACCGGTAAGATTAACTTTACAGGTCGTGATGTACGCATGAACAGCACCACATCCCGCAACCTGCCTTTGGCCGAAGTCAACCTGGGTGACGGTACGTACCTGATGGTGGCCAACAACGGCAGCAGCGAACAGTCTACCGGTCAGGCGTTCACCTTTGGCGCCTTGAGTGGCACAGGCACAGTTTCCGGCCGCAACAGCCTGACAGTCGGCAACAAAAACATCAACACCACCTTCAGCGGTGTATTCAGCAGTGGCAGCGGTCGCCTGACCAAGGTTGGTACCGGCACATTGACCCTATCCGGCGCCAATTTGCACACAGGAGGCACCCTCGTTAACGCTGGACGTCTTCAGGTATCCAACACCACCGGTAGTGCCACCGGCACTGGTCTGGTAACGGTTCAAACCGCCGGCACCCTGGGCGGTACAGGTACCGTAGGCGGCCAAGTTCAAGTGAGATCAGGCGGCACCCTGGCCCCTGGCATCGCCAACTCTATTGGCGGCATCCTCAAGTTGGGCACTGGCTTTTCAATGGCTTCTGGTGGCCGTTTGTTGATCAAACACAACGACGTCATCAACGACAAACTGTCCGTCACCGGCAACGTATTGTTGGGCGGCACCCTTGAAATCACCAACAAGGGCTCTGACTACACAGTTGGTCGCAGCCTGACCCTGTTTACAGCCACCGGCACTGTCACTGGTGCATTCGAGTCAATCGAACCGGCCACACCTGGCGAAGGCCTCACCTGGGATTTGTCACGGATTTCCGAGGGCATCCTCGGTGTTCAGTCAATCTCGGCACTTGACAAGGTCAAAGAGTCTGCTGTTACGGTCTTCCCAACCAGCACCTCGGGTCGTTGTGAAATCAACTGTGCAACGGCTGGTTCTTACACCATCGAGGTTCTTTCGCTGACGGGTACCGTCAAAGGGCGCTTCATCAGTCAAACATCCTCCTGCGAGCTTGATCTCAGTTCATACGTGGCTGGTCTCTACATGCTTCGTATCTCTGCTGGCGACGAAACACATGTGGTGAAGGTCGTGAAGAAATAGTTCCAATAATGTTCTTTTGAATGGCATCCTTCTTTGGAAATCAAGGGAGGGTGCCATTTCTTTTTGGCGGCAATCTCTCCTCTCTCTATTCCACTCTCCTTGAGGCGGAAATCTCTTTTTGCTTCGATTCCGCTCCCCTTTGGGCGGAGTCGGGTATTGTCTCCGACACCCGTTCCTCAGGGTTTGCGTCCCCTAGACAGCGGCGCCAAATGTTTGTCTCTGCGAGCCTTCACTATTTGGCAATGCCGCTCTCGTCGGGTTCGCTGGCACCCTTCGTCAATGTTGTCGGATTCAACACCCAAC
>JAAYBL010000313.1 GCA_012718945.1 Bacteroidales bacterium | reverse complement strand
CATTCCCCGTTTTGGCAATAACACCTGAAACTTGTCAAAAAATTTGTTTTGTTTCTGCTATGCAGTATATTTACTGCATAATAGAAACAGAATGGAGCGCATGAGCTTTCTGGAGTTTAAGCATCAGTTCGTTGATTTGGCGTGTTTCACGGTCCATCAGGTCTATGCATGGCAACCCGATTTTGACAGGAACAACCTTTCACGATGGGTGAGCAAAGGGTATCTCATCCGGCTGAGACAAGGATATTATGCCTTTCCTGACTACATGAACAAGCCCGATTATGCCCTGTATTTTGCCAATCGGATGTACCGTCCCTCCTACATCAGCCTGCACACCGCTCTGGCATTTTATGGGATGATACCGGAAGGAGTCGTGCAAATCACCAGTGTGACAACATTAAAAACGGCCTCATTCGCCAATAACTTTGGCGAATACGCGTATAAGAATGTCAAAGAGAGCCTTATGTTCGGTTACGAATTGAAGCCAATGGCGGACAACCGCACTATACTGTTTGCCTCACCGGAAAAGGCATTGCTTGATTTGCTGTATCTTTTCCCGTTTTACAACAACGAGCAAGAATTAGAGGCCTTGCGTTTGGATGAGGATTTCCTACAAGAGGATTTGAACATGGACTTGTTACTGGATTATGGCAACCGGTTTCAGAGCAAGGCGCTTGACCATCGAGTAACGTTACTACGTAAGACATACGACATATGATACAGATTGAACAAATAAGAAGGTTCTTTCCGTCGCAAGTTCGTGAGAATGCGGGTTTCGACAAGCACCTATTGAGAGAGTATGTGCAGTTGATGATTCTGGATTACCTTTCTTCCACACCATACATCCGAAAAATGACGTTTATCGGCGAAACAAACGTACGCTTGGTTAAAGGCATTGATCGGTTTTCCGAGGACCTGGACTTTGACTGCAAGGACCTATCGAAAGAGGAATTCCTCGACATGACAAACGGTGTCGTTCAGTTTTTACAGCGCTCCGGACTGAATGCCGTTGCAAAAGGGAATGATAACCCAAAACTGACAGCCTTCAGGTGCTCCATTCATTTCCCCGAATGGCTATTTCAGCTTGGATTAAGCGGGCATAAGGAGGAGCGGTTTTTGATCAAAATCGAGAGCCAGGACCAGGGAGTCGATTACCCCAGCGTCATCACCACCATCAAAGGGTGTGGGTTCTTTTTTCCGTTTCCGGTTCCTCCTGATCGTGTACTGTGCAGCATGAAAATTACAGCGATGTTGGCCCGTGCCAAAGGGCGTGATTTTTACGACGTACTATTTTTGTTGGCTCAGTCTCAACCGGACTATGATTTTCTATCTAAACGTTGTGGAATACATTCGTTGCCTGAATTCAAACACGCAACAGCCGAACGGTTGAAGTCGGTGGATTTAACGATAAAGCAAAAGGACTTTGAGCACGTGCTATTTAACAAATCGAACAGCGAGAAGATTTTACGTTTTGGCGACTTCATACATTCGTTGACGGAATAAAACGGCCTGAAATCTGTCAACTCAAACACCTATTTTTTGTAAAGCAAAACCCCTTATTTTTGTAAAGTTGTAAGAAATGAATTTACCAAAATCTTTAACTATTATAACTGGCAAAGGTATGAGCTACCGCCGTCCTGATGGAATAAATGTGATTTCATTGGCGGCTTTGGGAAAATAATCGATCCCTCTCAAAACATCTTTTTTCGTCTGAACCAGAGATACAGCGATACCCCCACCACAATCATCAGTATCCAGGCGGCCAGGTAGCCGTGGGTCCATTCGAGTTCTGGCATCCCTTTGAAATTCATCCCCCAAACACCGACCAGGAATGTCAGGGGAATAAAGATGGTGGCTACGATGGTCAATTGGTTCATTGTTCGGTTGAGTCTCAGGTCGTTGTTCGCCAGGTAAAGATCGACCAGTGAAGCAATGACTTCACGGTTGGATTCCAGCATGGACATCACCTGTTTGAGGTGGTCGTAGGTATCGCGGTAATAGACCACCGAAGTTGGTTTGATGAAAGCTGAGTCAAGCATAAGGTAACGGCCAAAATCTTCCAGAAAAGGCGCCAGCCCCTTTTTGAGCCGTGCATGGTCCCGTCTGAAACGTTGGATTTCCAATCCCTTCACTGGTTGAGAGCGCCCAAATTCCATCAAGCCATCTTCCAGTTCCATCAATTCAGACTGTTGCCGTTCGATGACTTCAAAATAGGCGTCCACCACTAAGCTGATGAGCAGGTTGAATAAAAAGTCAGCCCCGTGTTTGCGCAACTGACCAATGCCTTCCGTCAGGGATTTTTCCACCGCGTCAAACCGGGCACCTGTCCCTTCCACAAACGAAAGGACATACCCATCGCCCAGGATCATGGCTACATGTTCCCGGATCAGCGCCCCTTCTTTATCGTACGCATAGGCATCCAACACGACAAACAGCACCCCGCTGGTTTCTTCCACTTTGGCGATATGTCTGGCATTCAGCACATCCTGAACCACTGGCCAGGCCAGATTGAATGTTTCGCAAATCTCACCAACCGCGGCTGTATCAGACAGACCGCTGACGTGTATCCACTGCGTTTTCTTTTTGTCCAGGACGACATCCTGCGGACGTGCCAACTGAGTGGATTTGCAGGCGTGTTCGTCATAGGTGGTCAAACGGACAACCGTGTCGTGGGTATACGTGCCGTTGTAAACCAATCCCTCGTACAGTAAGTTGTTACGGCGCTTCCTGGTAGACGGTGTGATCTTTTTCGTAGCAGTGTCCATCATGTCGTATGAATTAAGGCGATAGACAAAGATAGGCTATTGTAAACAATTGTGTATTTTTGAGGCATTTATTCGCAGAACACATCTTTGTAAACGATGATTAGACGCTTCCTGCTTCTGTGCTTACTGTTCGTGATGGGGTTGGCAGCTCCTGCCCAAAACCTGGACATTGACATTTTAAAAGCGATTCACACGCCGGCGCCCTTGGCTTCCGATCCGTACATGGCCTTTATTTCCGACAGCCATTATGCGGTTTGTGTGGGCGTGCCGTTGGGATTGGGGCTGGCCGGACTCATTGAACGCGACGAGACGTTGGTCATGGATGCCGTGGAAGTGGGCGTAGCGTCGGCTATCAACCTGGGATTGGCCCACTTGGTCAAAAACAGCCTCAACCGAACACGGCCTTACGATGCGTACCCCGGTCTTTTCCTAAAGAAATCGGATGGGGGCAGCGGCTCCTTTCCCTCTGGTCACACCTCAGCTGCGTTTGCCACGGCCACATCGCTCAGCCTCAACGTACCCAAGTGGTACGTGGTGGTGCCGGCTTACACCTGGGCCTCAGCGGTAGGTT
>JAAYBL010000312.1 GCA_012718945.1 Bacteroidales bacterium | reverse complement strand
ACGGTACCAGGACGCTGGAACCGATGGTGGTGTTGGTTATCACAGGATTTGACAAACCTTCGGCCCAAATTCCGATGTAGTTGTTGGAAATGTCGCAACTATCGATGGTGGGGGAAGCATTGTACATCTTGATGCCGCCTTTGTCACCACTACCAGCGTACCGCACGGCGCATCGACGGAGAATACTGGTGGAATCAACGCTCTGGTCCTGGAAGGATATACCCTCCCAATCTTCGGCTGCCGGAGCTGAGGACGTTTGGTCGTTGTTGGAATCACCACCTAGGTTGTCGTCGCTAGATGAGGTGAAATAGATCCACTCATTCTCGGCAGCAATGGCATTGAGGCTTCCGTTCACTTGCAATCTACCACCGCCGGTAAACTTAAGGATGGCTCCCGAAGCAATGGTCATGGTTTTTCCAGGTTGTACTTCAAACCCTCCGAAATAATAAGGTATGGGGAGTTTGGGCAGGCTCCAGTTGTCGTTCATGTAGTAGAAATCAACTCTGGCGTAATCGCAGGCATTGCCGGTCAACTGTAATTGACCGGACACGTTAAGTGTAGCGGTTGACCTGAAGAAAATCGGGTAATCGCAAGATGTGATGGTGACATCGGCCAGATTAACCTCTATACCAGTGTTGAGTTCAACGCCTAGCTGGTAACCCTGAATCGAAACATTGCTTAAGGAGGCCATGGCCAATGACGTGCCGTTCAAGGCGGAATGATTACTCTTGGCATAGGTGCTATTGGTCTCCAGGCTGCCTCCCGTCATAGTAAGGACGGCGCGTTGTTGGAGGTAGAAGGCGTCGTACTCCGTGTTCATGACGTTCGTATTTGTCAGCGTAGCGTATCCTTTTTGTCTTACTTCCACTCCATCAAAGTAGGAAAGCAAACAACCGGTCAGGTTCATCCTGGCTGTGTCTCCACCATTACCCAGGTAGATACGCCCCCAATCGCCTGCCTTAGGCTGCGCCAGGTTACTGGTGAAGGTGGCGCCGGTTGCAGTCAGATTACCGTACACGTAGAGGTTGGAGCCAGCCCCAAACTTCACGACCACATCGGCAGGGATGGTCAGGGTGTTGCCTGGTGAGATATTGAGGCTGGATAAGACCAGATAAGGACTTTTTGATAGTTCCAAGGTTGAGTCCTGAGAAATTGAGCCCGTCAGCACGGTTTCGGCGGTCAAAGGCCAGGAAAGGGCGCATAAGACGCCCATCAGTACACCGAGTCGACGGTGTAACGAAGTACAACTTGATTTCATGGTTATGAGTATGGTTTTGGTTAATGGAAGAGACACGTACACAAACAACAGAATGCCGATCAGGCAGTGTGTTTCGGTTCGTTCCAGTTACCGCGACAACGAGTGGGAAAACAACCGATAAAGGCCTTTTTCCTAGCAGGTATGGGTGGTGAGGGGTGGTGTCGGTAAGAGGGACTGAATCGACCTGGGATCCATTCAGAAAAACGAGCTAAAAACCCTGTCCTCCCTTGGAGGGCGCGACTTTTTAAACCGTATATACCGTTAACGAAGATACGATAAAAAAAGTTCAAAAACAAGAAATAATCGGTCAAAAGACTTCCGCCCCTGACACTTCCGTAGACAGTTCGCCAAGCCAGCCTGCCTCTTGATTAACAGCCGTATAAACCCGCACAAAATGGATAGAATCCAGATGAACAGGCCTGCCGGCAGCATCGACGGCCCAGTCCAAATCAAAGGCTATTTTGGATGAACTGTTCAGGTGGTTGTCGGCATAGCCCCAATCAAGGGTTTT
>JAAYBL010000311.1 GCA_012718945.1 Bacteroidales bacterium | reverse complement strand
CTGAAGTCGTGTCCCCATTCTGATATGCAATGGGCTTCGTCCACAGCAAAAAGAGAAATGGGTATATGCTTAAGAAACAGGATATTTTCATCTTTGGTCAACGACTCAGGCGCTACGTAAAGGAGCTTGGTTTTGCCCGACAGGATGTCGGCCCTGACCTGGTCGATGGCCGCCTTGTTCAACGATGAATTGATGAAGTGAGCCACCCCATCCTCTTCGCTGAAATTCCGCATGGCATCAACCTGATTTTTCATCAAGGCAATCAGGGGCGATATCACCACCGATGTACCTGGCAATAACAGGGAAGGCATCTGATAACACAGCGACTTACCCCCCCCTGTTGGCATCAAGACAAAGGTGTCTTTGCCAGACAAGACGTTCCGGATGATGGCTTCCTGATTCCCTTTGAATGCGTCAAATCCAAAGTGGGTTTTCAGGCCTTTCATCAATACATCCTGCTCTTTCATCGTTGCCTTGTTCGGTTTTCGGGCGTGAACGGTCGTTATTCAATAGCCTTTTCAGGCACTCTTTAATCTGGCGTGACTATACGCTTCCACCTTTGTCCTGGCATAATCCAGGGTTATGACCAATTGTTTCTGGTCACTGGAAGGGGCATCGTACATCGCATCCATAATGATGGTTTCAGAGATGGCTCTCAACCCCCTGGCACCCAACTTGAACTCGATGGCCTTATCCACGATGTATTCGTAGACCGCCGGTTCAAAGGTCAGTTCCACCTCGTCCATGGCAAACAGTTTAACGTACTGCTTGATGATGGAGTTTTTGGGCTCCGTCAAAATCTGGCGCAAAGCGTTCCTGTCCAACGGATTCAGGTAGGTAAGGATGGGCAGACGCCCGATAATTTCGGGAATCAATCCAAACGACCTGAGGTCCTGAGGAGCAATATACTGCAAAAAATTGGTACGGTCAATATGTTCCGTGTCTTTGGCCGCGCCATACCCAACCACCTTGGTATTCAACCTGGAAGCGATCTTTTTTTCGATGCCTTCGAAGGCTCCGCCACAGATAAACAAGATATTCTTGGTATCCACAGCAATCATCTTCTGGTCAGGGTGTTTACGGCCGCCTTGAGGTGGAACATTGACCACCGAGCCTTCAAGCAGCTTAAGCAAACCTTGTTGCACGCCTTCGCCGCTTACATCCCTGGTGATAGAAGGATTGTCCCCCTTGCGGGCTATCTTATCCATCTCGTCAATGAAGACAATACCCCGTTCGGCGCTCGGCACGTCGTAATCGGCCACTTGAAGAAGGCGTGTGAGAATACTTTCGATGTCCTCACCCACATAACCGGCCTCGGTCAACACGGTGGCATCCACAATGGTGAAGGGTACGTGCAATTTTCGGGCGATGGTTCTGGCCAAAAGAGTTTTTCCAGTACCGGTAGAGCCCACCATCAGGATGTTGGACTTTTCAATCTCTACCTCATCGCCTGCATCTTTCTGCAACAAGCGCTTATAGTGATTGTATACCGACACAGAGAGGTACTTTTTAGCCTCATCCTGACCAATCACATATTGATCCAGGAAAGACTTGATTTCCTTCGGTTTGGGTAGTTTATTCTTGTCAACGTTGAACGTCTTCTTGCTGGATTGCTTTTTCTTATCCTGAATGTCGGACACCATTTCATAGGCCCTATCCACACAATCATTACAAATGTTGCCAGTGACACCGGATATCAGTAAATCTACCTGATCCCTGTCACGACCGCAAAAACTGCATTTATCTACTGTTGTCTTTGCCATCTTACTTGCTACGGGTCATTACATCATCGATCATGCCATAGGCCTTGGCCTCGGCTGCCGTCATCCAGTAATCCCTGTCGGCGTCACGTTCAATTTCTTCCATTGATTTTCCGGAGTGGTCGGCAATGATCTGATACAGCTCTTTCTTGAGTTTCTGGATCTCACGTGCTGTAATCTCGATATCAGAAGCCTGACCTTGAGCACCACCCATGGGTTGATGAATCATGACCCTCGAATGAGTAAGGGCGAAGCGTTTATCTTTTTGACCGGCCACCAGCAGAACCGCGGCCATGGAAGCGGCCATACCGGTACAAATGGTGGAGACGGGGCTTGAAATAAACTGCATGGTGTCATAAATGCCCAAACCGGCATAGACTCCACCACCAGGGGAGTTCAGGTAAAGCGAAATATCCTTGCCTGGATCAGCTGAATCCAGGTAAAGCAACTGAGCTTGTACCACATTGGCGGTGTAGTCATCGATCTGTGTCCCCAGGAAGATGATGCGATCCATCATCAAACGGGAGAACACATCCATCTGAGCAATGTTGAGCTGACGCTCCTCGATGATGGTCGGGGAGATGTAATTGCTGGTGATTTTCATGTAATCATCCAGAGCCGTTCCGCTCATGTTGAGGTGACCGGTGGCAAAATGGCGAAAATCCTTCATACGAATCGTGTTGATGTAACGTGTAACCTTAAACCTTGTAACCTATTGAATCCTTGTCGGCAAAGGAGGTTTTATTAAACCAAGGAGCCTATAGCCAGATGGACAACCCCCCTTTTTGAGCCGGAAAACAAATTTATAAATAAAAAAATGAGTAAAGCAAAAAAAAAGACGGTGAATTGGATTCCACCGCCTAATTTATAGCGAACCTATTCTGGTGCCATTCAGGCCAGGAAAAGGTTGGGTGTCAAGCGTAGAGTTTGTTAAAATCTTCCATGCTGATTGCCTTTTGGTTTAGTTTGACCACACCTTTCAGGTGGTTGGCCACCACGGCACTCATAGCCTGATCCAGAATATTTTGCCTGGTTTCTTCCTTTTTGAGCATATCGCTGGCATAGTTGGTCAGCAGATCTTCGGGCACGTTCATCATGCCATACTGAGCAAACTGAGCGCGGGTTACCTTCTTGGCTGTTTCTAGCAATTCGGCGTCGGTAACAGTGAGGTTGTTTTCCTTCACGATCTGCTCTTTCATCAAGTGCCATTTGAGGTCTTCAATCATGGCTGGCATGTCGGTATCGACAGAGGCTTCGGTCTGATCCTGCTTGGTAGCCAACACCCAACGTTTCAAAGTATCAACTGGGAAGGCCACATCGCTGAGTTTCTTCAGCAGGACGGTCTTGGCATCAACCATAAAGCGGTAATCGCTTTCGGGAACGAACTGAGCTTCAATGGATGCTTTCACACGTTCGCGGAAATCAGCTTCGGATTTTACTTCATCCTTGCCATAAATGGAGTCAAACAGTTCCTGATTCAACTCACCATCCTGGAAGCGGGTAATTTCCTTGATTTCGAAGGAAAAATCCGACTCGATGGTGGTGGCTACATCCTTGGCTACGTGCAACAAGGAAGCCAATTCGGCTTCAGCCTTTTCGTAGGCCTTGGCGGGGTTGAATACCACTGTTTGGCCAACGGTGACTCCCATGAACTTGGCTTTTTCACCAGCGTCCTTAACGTAAGCCGGCATCAGAACGGCGTCTTCTACAACCACCCCATCAGCAGCGGGTTGACCGTCAGCTTGCAATTCGGTGAGCAATCCTTTGACGACGTCTTTTTCTTCGGCAGCGTCTACCTTGACGTAGGAACCGTTGCGCGAAGCCAGACTCTTCACTTGCTCGTTCACCATATCTTCGGTGACGTCGATTGTGTAGTAAGGAATGGCATCCTTTTTATTGAGCGTGAACGTTAGTTCAGGCGACAGGGCCAGATCAAACTTAAAGGTAAAGCTTTCCTGGGTGTCAAAATCGATGGCAGGCTGATCTACACTGGCCAGCGGTTCGCCAAGGATATTCAATTGATTGTCTTTGATGTAGTTGTACAGCGACTCACCCACCAACTGTTGTACTTCTTCGGCCAAGACAGCCTTTCCGTACATTTTGTTGATCAGGCCGGCCGGCACGTTGCCTGGACGGAAGCCTGGCACATTAGCCTTCTTCCGGTAGTTCTTCAACGTCTTTTCTACTTTTTCCTGATAATCGGCCTTGTCCAATACGATGGTAATGACAGCATTGACCTGATCGATAACGTGTTTGTCTACCTGCATAGTTGTTAAATTTGAGCCGCAAAATTACACTTATTCTTTGAATTGACAAAGCCATG
>JAAYBL010000044.1 GCA_012718945.1 Bacteroidales bacterium | reverse complement strand
GGAGCGAAGACGGCATTTTGCTCAACAACGAACGACTTGAGTTTTTGGGCGATGCAGTACTCAGCGTGCTGGTCTCCGACATTCTTTTCCACCATTTCGAAACGAAGAAAGAAGGCTTCCTGACCAAAACAAGGGCCAGCATCGTGCAACGCGAAAGCCTGAATAAATTTGCCGTAGCCTTAGGCCTCGACAAACTCATCATTGCCACTCCTACAGCCAATACCCCCCACCTCTCCATTTACGGTAATGCCCTGGAAGCCCTAATTGGCGCCATCTACACAGACCAAGGCTTTGGCCGCTGCCGACAGTTCCTGGAAAAGCAGATCATCGCCCGCTTCATAGACCTCGATGGGCTGGCAGCCACCAATGTCAATTATAAGTCAACCTTACTCGAACAGAGCCAACGGGAAAAAAAGCCCATTCGGTTTGAGACGAAGGAAGAATACCTTGACGGAAGGAAGATAATTTCATTTCACGCTGCCGTATTCCAAGGCAATACACTCCTGGGCGAAGGCAGGGGCTATTCCAAAAAAGAAGCCCAACAACAGGCCTCCAAGCAAGCCTTGGAACATAAAGCCACCCCCCATGAAGCAAACATGGAGGAGGCTACCGAGGAAAAGGCCTGACAATCTGTACAACATCCATTTTTTTAGTACCTTTGAGGCAATCTAGCAACGCGCTTAAGCATGGCCTCAGACCTCATCACCAATCTGGCTGGTCTCTTCACCAAAGACCGATATTTGGAGTTGACCGACATTCACCTGCACGCCTCTGACGTTCAGAATGAACAACTGTTCGATACACTCAGGAGTGCTGAAAACACGGAATGGGGCCGCACCTACAATTTTAAGTCCATCGTCAGCTATCAGGATTTCAGGGAACGCCTGCCGATAACAACGGCTGCCACCTTCAAACCCACCTTACAGCGTCTCCGCGATGGCGAGTCCAACCTCTGCTGGCCTGGCCTTCCCAAGCAACTGCTTTCCTCCTTCAATGACAGCACCATCCCGGTAAGCGATCAGACCTTGACGGAAACCTTCACCCAAGGGGCTTACGACAACTACGTCCTGCACTTGAACAACCACCCCGACAGCCGCTTGTTTGGTGGCTTTTTCGTTCACCTGGGCAATGAGGGCGAAGCCCCTTTTATGGACGAATTCATCGATTTCCTGAGGAAGAACGAACCCTTTGTCATCTCGCTCCTCGACAGGCCCAAATTCACCAGTTTGTTAACCCTCTCTGACAACCAGTTGAGGCAACTCATCAAGGAACTACGCACCGAAAAAGTCTCTTGCTTCAAAGGCAGTCCTGCCGGCTTTTCGAAGTTAGCCACCCTTGTCAAAAAAGAAGAAAGCCAAATGCCGGCTTTCCTCGCCGACGCCGAGGTCCTTTTCCACAGGACCACCCTCACGAACAAGGCGCTGCTCGAACAAGACAAGGCACTGAACATCACCATACCCGTTCAACGCACTTTCTGCAGTCCTGAAGGCTTTATCGGCATACAGGATACACCCGGCGACGACAGCTATTTAATGGCCATCGATCTCAGCCAATTTTACGAATTTATCGACGAACAATACCCGGAGAAGGCACCCATACCCCTCGACAGCATCGAAACCGGGCGCCCCTACCGACTTGTCCTGACCACCTGTTCCGGTCTCTGGCGCTATGTCTCCGACGGCCCACGCCTACAGTTCACTTCCAGGGCTCCTTACCGCTTTATTCTTGTGTAAACAACCTTACGCTCATGTCTGACTTGTTCCTCTACAACACCCTTCATCGAAAAAAAGAACGTTTCGAACCCCTGCACCCCGGCCAGGTAGGCCTATATGTGTGCGGGCCAACTGTATACGGCGATCCACACCTAGGGCATGCCCGACCTGCCATCACCTTTGATGTCCTTTTCCGTTACCTCAAGCAGCTAGGTTTCAACGTTCGCTACGTTCGCAACATCACCGATGTGGGACACTTGGAACACGACGCCGACGAAGGAGAAGACAAGATTGCCAAGAAAGCCAGACTAGAGGCACTTGAGCCCATGGAAGTGGCACAATTTTACCAAAATCGCTACCACCAGGCGATGGACATGCTCAACGTACTGCGACCCAGCATTGAGCCCCAAGCCTCAGGCCACATCATCGAGCAGATTGAATTCATCAAACGCATCCTCGACAATGGTCTGGCTTACATTGTGGACGGATCCGTTTATTTTGACGTAGTCAAGTACAACGACAAACACCGCTACGGTATCTTGTCCGGCCGCAACATTGAGGAACTCATCAGTAACACGCGCAGCCTGGACGGACAATCAGAGAAACGTAACAGTGTGGATTTTGCACTCTGGAAAAAAGCAGCCCCCGAACACATCATGCGTTGGCCTTCCCCATGGAGCGACGGTTTCCCCGGTTGGCACATGGAATGTTCAGCCATGGGTACCCGCTATCTTGGCGAATGTTTCGACATTCACGGTGGCGGCATGGACTTACTCTTTCCCCACCACGAATGCGAGATTGCCCAATCAGTCGGAGCCCTTGGCCACGAAAGCGTCCGTTACTGGATGCACAACAACATGATTACCATCAATGGGCAAAAGATGGGCAAATCCCTGGGCAATTTCATCACCCTCGAGGAATTCTTCACGGGCAAACACACCAGTCTGGAACAGGCCTACAGTCCCATGACCATCCGCTTTTTCATCCTTCAAGCCCACTACCGCAGCACCGTTGATTTCAGCAATGAAGCCCTGCAGGCCTCCGAAAAAGGATTGTCCAGGTTGATGGATGCCGTTGCCCGGTTACACACCCTCAAAGCCGGAACGACCACCACGGTTGATATCAGGGGCTTGAGGTCCAACTGCGAAGAGGCTATGAATGATGACCTTAATACCCCCATCGTACTGTCCCACCTGTTCGAAGCCACCAAAGTCATCAACCTGGTTCACGATGGCAAAGCCAGCCTGAATGAGGTTGACCTGGAGGAACTCAAGGCCGTATTTTCACTATACTTGTTCAACATTCTGGGATTAACCGACAACACAACAGGCCAGGCAGGTCAAACAGCCGGTGAGGCCTATAAAAAAGCCGTCGACTTGTTGCTCAACTTGCGTATGGAGGCAAAACAAAAGAAAGATTGGGCTACCTCCGACAAAATTCGGAACGAACTTGCCGCGATGGGTATCGAAGTGAAAGATACCAAGGATGGTTTTGAGTGGAAATACGTAGGCTGAACCGCGCTTACTGCAACGGATTCAACAAATTAAACGTCAAATCTGAGGCGCAACCACAGGAAATATGGTGTTGGTTGCCTGTTTGAACACGGCCTTCACCTTGCCTACGCGAATGGGGGACTCTACCAGGAGAGGAATGTTGTTACCATCGTCTGAAATCCATAGTTTCAGTACATCACCGCGTTTGAACACATTGCCAGCCACCAAGGACAAGTGAAACAGGTGAGCGTCGTAAGCCCCCGACTTATGCAATTTTAGCTTGCCCTTTCCTTGGTAAGACAGGTAGACGGTGTATTCTCCATCATCCAGACGAATCTGAATTTCTCGCTTAGCCCCTGGCTTAAACAAGGTCGGATCATTGAGCGTCCTTAACCGGTAAATGCTGCTGACCAGGTCGAACCCACACTGAGTGGTTTCATCCATCACCGGCGGTTTCCATTTCCCCTTACGCTTGAGCTGAGTGGTCACGATCCATCCCGCCTGATTAGGTTTGAAAGTGAAAACATCCACACCATGCCAGGAATCTTCATGGGTGTATTTGTACGCCTTATAGGGAATCAACGTCGTGCTGTCCACTACCGTGAGGAAAGTATCTCTTACGTTGAAAAAACCATCGAATGAAGGCACAGTACGCCCAATGACACTCAATTGCCAGGCACCATTGCCGTTCCAGTTGGTCTTTTTGACCTTGAAATCACATGAACCAGCGTTGATCCAAATAAAACCCAGGTTGTAATACAACGTATAACTGAGGTGTTCGCCGGAACGAATGATGGTAGGCTTAATCGCACATTGAGCCCTCAACATGGACGGAAAAAGCATGTTGGAGCCAAAAAGCAAAACGACCGCCAGAAACAGTCGTCGAAAGGTTCTAAGTCGTGACATGATGCTATCCTTTTTACCTGTTAACGGGAACGTTGTTCACCAGCCTTTTGCAGCTCCTTGGGCTTTTGTTCAAGTAGAGGCAACGCCGTCACGTCCCATACCTCTTCGACATCCCAATTGGCTCTAAGGTTTATTGCCTTGGGATTATAAAAGACCGGTTCCGGTTGACGCTTGGCGCTGTACAAACCCGGATCCCAGCTATTGTTGCCGTTTCTGTCGGCCACAGCTCTCGTGTAGTAGGTGCCAGGACGGAGAAAACGAAAATCGGCGATACCCTTGACAATGCGCACTTTACGAACCACCTTGTCCGATTTATCGAGCAATTCCACATACCCTTGCCCATCAAGACCTTTTACCGTCAGAATCAATCTCGAATAATCGCCTTCAGCCCTGGTCTTGAACGTCCTGCTAAAATCATCGTTGGTCGCGCCATACAAACCCATGACGCGTCCCGAATCCAAGGTAAACTTGTATTCTGTTTCAAAGTCCCAGGTCGCTTTCAGCACATAACGGCGTATCGAAGCGGTGTCGGGTTCGATGGAGAAGGGCACCGCGTGCCAGAGGGTGTCCACCTTGCGGAACAAACCCCATGCCTCCTTGGGCATGGTTAGCAAGGGCGTTTCCATGGTAATCAGCGGTGTGGCGTTCACGTCAAGCACACCAGGCAAGGTAACAGAGACCTCCAGGTGTTTGACAGGCTGTGGCTTTGGAGCTTCCTCCTCGTCTTTCTTGCGGCTGCCCGAGGACTTCCCGCTTGAGCGTGGATGACGGAAAACCAATTTAACCGTGTCTGTCTGAGGCGCCAGGTTGTTAGTCGAATCAGTCTTCAAATAATCAAGCTTCAGGACCAACGTGTCCAGGTTGGCAACCAACGTATCTGTTATCCAATAACGAAGTGTGTCTTTGGTCGGATTCACTTCGGGCAAGAACCATTCCGTCGTCTCAGCCGGTTTATTGAGCAAGGTCACGGTAGGCAAACTGTCAGCTTTATATCCGAAAGTCAGGTTAAAGAACGCTTTAGACGGCCGCTCCCGCTTCGCCAGGTATTGACGACCAAAGACCTCCGAAAAATAAAGCAGCACCATGTTGTCGGGTTTGAAACAGGTAATTTGCCGCTGATAAATGGTGTCGATGGTGATTGAGTCTTTCCAGACTGTATCAGGTTTCAAGCAAGGTTCCGCCCAGGGCGTAATCAATGAATCGTGAAAAGCGATGAGTTCGCCAGGTTGATCAAAGCGGTAGTCCCTGTTCTTGTCGCCCAGGGCAAACAGTCGAAATGATTTTGCCGGTAGCCCTTTGATGGAAAAAGTACCCGTCTTGCTTGTCTTGGAGATGCGTGTCAGGGGTTGCTTCACAAATGTACTGTCGGATGTATCATCATGAACTCCCACCATTACACCAGCCACCGGATTCAAGTTGGAAGCATCGATCAACGTACCACCTATGCGCAATGTGTCAATGTGTGATCCTGTCGAAAAAGAAAACGCATAGTCTCCAAACGGATTTTTTTCGTTGTAATCAACAATGGCATCGGTAAAGTCGATGGTGTAGGTGGTCGAGTCGCGCAACGAGTCCTTAAAGACAACGGATATTTTATTACCCACCGCCTTGATGTCGGCCGGTATGACCTGTGGGGGAGAAATAATGACCTTTTCACTGCTCTTTTCCACAGACACCAGCTCATTGAAATGCAAGAGTACTCGTTTTTTCTTGTAATCCACCTGATTCTCGGCTGGTTCGCTCTTGATCAGTCTAGGGGGTGTTTCATCCTTAGGCCCGCCACCTGGCGATCCTGTGTTGGCACATGCGCTGACCAGCACCAAGGCGGCCATCATTGAAAAGAAGGGTACGTATCTCATGTTGGATGCTCCTCGAGTAGGACGGACAACCGTGGTTTACCGACCTGTTATCGACCGCAAATGTACGAGTAATTTGATGTCCGTCGGTACGTGGCTTACTCTTTTTTAACACATTGCCCCCTGGCGACTTAACCCTCCAGCATTTTTTTATGTATCTTTGGCCCTTGTAAATACTCATTTCTATGAAGATTGCCCTTGTAGGCTACGGAAAAATGGGCCATGAAATCGAACGCATCGCCCTGCAACGCGGTCACTCTATTGTCAGCATCATCGATGTCAACAACACCGAAGACTTTGATTCTCCCACCTTCAAATCGGCCGATGTAGCCATCGAATTCTCCAGGCCCGATGCCGCCATGTCCAATTACCGTCGCTGTTTTGCCGCCGGCGTGCCCGTTGTTTCCGGCACAACAGGCTGGCTTGAACACATGGACGAGATCAAACAAGCCTGCAGCCAAGGGAATACATTCTTTTACGCTTCAAACTACAGCCTGGGCGCCAACTTGTTTTTTGCCCTCAACAAACGACTGGCTGAAATGATGAACGCCTTCCCCCATTACGATGTCTCCATGAAGGAAATCCACCATACCCAAAAGCTGGACGCTCCGTCAGGCACAGCCATCAGCCTTGCTGAAGACGTGATTGACCGCCTTGACCGCAAACAAAACTGGGTCAAAGGCCCTTCCAACAAACCCGAAGACCTGGGTATCCTCTCCGAACGAATTGGCGATGTGCCAGGCTACCACGAGGTGGTTTACGATTCAGAAGTGGACACCCTGCGCATCTCACACAACGCCAAAAGCCGACAAGGCCTGGCCTTGGGAGCCGTATTGGCTGCCGAGTTCACCGCCACTCACAAAGGCTTCCTCGGCATGACCGACTTGCTTGGATTCTAACCTAACGTCAACAGAACATGAGCACTTCTACCCCCGAAAACGAGCCCTCCAAAAGCCGCTTTAAAGCCCCCCGCATCAAATGGATACGTCTGGGTATCTGGAGCGTCATCACCCTGCTCTTCGCCTTCTGGACACATAGTGGCTGGTGGTTGCTAGCCCTTCCCTTCTTTTTCGATCTGTACATCACCCGCTTTCTGCCCTGGGGATACTGGCGCGGCTTCAAAAACAAGACTCTCCGTACCGTCTTCGACTGGATAGACGCCATCGTTTTCGCCTTGGTCGCTGTCTACATCATCAACATCTATTTCTTTCAAAACTACCAGATACCCTCCTCTTCGCTGGAGAAATCACTGCTGGTAGGCGACTTCCTCTTCGTGAGCAAGCTCAGCTACGGTCCCAGAGTGCCCATGACCCCGGTGTCCTTCCCCCTGGCCCAGCACACCTTGCCTCTGGTCAACACCAAGTCTTACCTTGATAAGCCTCAATGGGGCTACAAGCGCGTACCTGGTTTAGGCCCCGTCAAACGAAACGACATTGTCGTCTTCAACTTCCCAGCCGGCGACTCCGTGCTACTGAAATCAACCAATCCCGATTTTTACACGACACGCTATATGACGGCCCTCCAATACGGCATCAGCCTGGAAGCCGCCACCCAGCACCTCATCAGCCAATCGGCCACGTACGGCAAGCTCGTCTACCGACCCGTTGACCGGCGTGAAAACTTTGTCAAACGGTGCATCGGTATGCCGGGTGATACCCTGCAGATCATCGCCAACCAGGTTTTCATCGATGGAAAACCCATGGAAGACGCTCCCGATGCCCAACTGAATTACTACGTCCAGACAAAGGGAGGTTTCCTCTCTGACCATCAATTCAGAACATGGAACGTTAGTGTAGAAGACCAGATACGCATACCGGAAGACAGCTATTATGCCGCCAATCTGCCGTTTAAGCGCGACGCAAACGGGCGTTTCAACCCCATGTATGTGATGCCCCTGACCAAAAAGGTCCTGGAGCAAGTCAAAAAAAGCCCCTTCATCGATACGGTCTTTGTGGAAACCGACACACTGGGTGGCTACAACGTGGCTGGACCCACCTATCCGCTACACCCGTCTAACACCTGGACACGCGACAACTACGGTCCCATCTGGATACCAGCCAAGGGAGCCACCATTGAACTGAACGAACAAAATCTGATGCTCTACGGGCACGTTATCCGCCATTACGAAAAACAATCCCTTGACGTGGTCAACGGCGAGGTACAGGTAAACGGTCAACCAGCCACCATCTACACCTTCACCATGGATTATTACTGGATGATGGGTGACAACCGCCACAAATCGGCCGACAGCCGAGCTTGGGGCTTTGTACCCGAAGACCATATCGTAGGCAAACCCATCCTTGTGTGGTTATCGCTCAACAAGGACAGAGACCTCTTTGACGGAAAAATACGATGGAAACGCTTGTTTAAAAAAGCGTCTTGAAACTAATACCAACCGGTAGTATATGACAGGCAAACGCATTCTTTGGATCCTGGTCATTGCCGCTCTGATCGCCGCCCTTGCCAGGCTCTTTTTACTCGACACGTACCGCGTGGCGTCAGACGCCATGGCTGAATTCCAAGTGAAGGGCGACCGCCTGCTGGTCGAAAAATGGAGTGTAGGCGCTCGACTGCCGCAAGCCATCAAGTGGCCCTTTATCAAAGACAAGGCCAAAGCGCAATGGGTCTTTTCAGACAAGGTCAACCGCCTGCCTGGTCTTTCCAATATACATAGGGAAGATTTGTTGGTCTTCAATCAACCTCAGACCAAAGCCAGTGATCCAGTCAACCTTCGTCCTGTCCTGCTAAGCCGCTGCGTCGGCCTGCCCGGCGATTTTATCCGGCTGGATGGTACCAACCTCTTCGTCAACGAGGCCCCCAAACCTCGCTCCGTTGATGCCCTGTTCTGTTACCGCTATTGGCCAGCCCAAAACGCCCTGGTCGAAGAGTCCCTTAAGGCCGCAGGCATGAACCGTCCCCTTCTGGCCCGTAACGACACCGGCTTTATCTTTATGCCCCAGTTGGAATACCTGCGATTATTGGTAGCCCAACCCATCCTGAAAGTGGCGCTGAAACCGTATGCCACAGAACTGGACAACATTAGCATACTGGTGCCCTATCGTGGCTACACCATACCCCTAGACAGGCGCAGTATGGAAACCTGGCAGACACTGATCAACGCCCACGAAGGCGTCACCCTGACCGAAGCCAAAGACAGTACCTGGCTGCTCAACGGCGTTGCAGCAGCGCAATACACGTTCAAACAAGATTATTACGTGGTGCTCAACGACCACCAGGGCTACATGAACGACTCCCGCCGTTTTGGACTGGTCCCCGCCTCCCACGTGATTGGCAGGGCCAGCCTCTTGCTGTTTTCACCCGAGAAAAAGCGCCTGCTTCAGCGCCTGCGTTGACAGGATCAATCCTTGAAATACGCTTCAATTTCAGCCACTGTGACCGGAGGCCGTTTGGATCCTGACATCCGACAACCGTCGGCCGTTACAATGGCGTCGTCTTCGATGCGTATACCGCCAGTACCCACCAAAGCCAGCGCTTTATCATAGCAAACAAAGTCGGCGTTGATCTTTTCAGCCTTCCACTTTTCAATTAAGGCCGGCATGAAGTACAAGCCTGGTTCCACCGTCAGCACAAAGCCCTCTTGCAGACGTCTACCCAGACGCAGACTGCGCAGGCCAAACTGTGAACTACGGCTGATGGTTTCGTCGTAACCTACGTAATTTTCGCCCAGATCTTCCATGTCGTGTACGTCAAGACCCATCATGTGACCCAAGCCGTGGGGCATAAACAAGGAGTGAGCCCCAGCTGCCACAGCGTCATTCATGTCACCTTTCAACAATCCCAAGCCCTTTAAGCCTTCGGCCAACACCAGGGAACAGGCCTGATGAACGTCTTTGTAGAACACGCCTGGCTTGATCAAATCAAAGGCTTTGTTGTTGGCTGCCAGTACCAGGTTGTATAAATCCCGCTGCAGGGGAGTGAATCGACCGCCCACCGGGGTGGTACGCGTGTAATCGCAGGCATAGTGTTCCAATGATTCAGCGCCGCAGTCGCAGATCACCAAACTACCCTTTTTCAAGACCAGGCTGTGGTCGTGGCCATGCAACACCTCGCCCCGTTGCGACAAAATAATGGGGAAAGAGATGCCGGCCGCTTTTGACAAGGCCAGGCCTTCGGCCATACCAGCCAACTCCCGTTCGGTCTTGCCGGGATGCATATTGGCCATGACGTATTCTTGCATGAGGTAACCCACCTCGGATGCCTTGTCGATTTCAGCGATTTCTTCGGGACTTTTTACCGAACGTTGAGCCACCACCGCCTTGATAAAAGCTTCGGAAACACCCTCCGACAAGGTCGCCGGGTGACGGTTCAGCAGGGCACCCAGTTGCAGGGCTGTTTCTGCTCTGTAGAGCGGCAAGTAATGCACCGTACGCTGTTGACACAGGGCTTTTTCCACATAGGGAGCCAGCTGAGCCACGGGTAACACTTTTTCGATACCGACCGTGGCAGCAATTTCCTTGAAACTGGGTTTGGGCCCCATCCAAATGATATCATCGATAGTGAGTTCATCGGCAAAAAGAATGGTCTCACGACTGTCCACATCGATGATCACAAACAAACCGGGCATGTCCAGTCCGGCGAAATACAAGAAATGACTGTTTTGCCTGAATAAGTAGGTATTTTCAGGGTAATTCATGGGCGACTCTGTGTGCCCGGGTAAAAGCACGATGCCGGTTGACAACTGGTCACACAAACGGTGACGTCTTTGCTGGTAAATCTCCTTGTTGAACATGGTTGTCTGTTTGTGGTTTTCACAAACGTACAAAAAAACGCGGAAAAGACCTACCTTTGCCCCCGTAAACAGCCTTTTCGCCGTGCACGTATGACCACAACTCTGTTCGCCACCGCCTATTTCGGTCCCGTTTCCTGGTACTGGCACTTTAACCGCAGTCAGCACCCCATGGTGGAAGCCTGTGAGCATTACGTCAAGCAGTCCTGGCGCAACCGCTGTGTCATCGCCACGGCCAATGGTCCCATGACTCTGTCCTTGCCCGTGGAACACGACAAATCAGGCCACACCGGTATCAAAGACATCAAGCTATCCGAGCACGGCAACTGGCAGCACCTGCACTGGAACGCCCTGATCGCTGCCTACAAATCCAGTCCCTATTTTGATTATTACCAGGACGACCTCCGTCCCTTCTTCGAACAGCGACCCGGCTACCTCTTCGATTTCAACCAAGCCCTGCACGCCACCGTCTGCGACCTGTTGGGGATAAACGCCGCGATGAGTGAAACCGAAACCTTCTTCCCCGAAGGCCAACTCCCTCCCGATTGGACTGACCTCCGCTACAGCCTGCACCCCAAGCGAGCCCCCGAATCCACCGGCTTCATCGCCCAACCCTACTACCAGGTCTTCGACCACAAACGCCCCTTCCTCCCCAACCTCAGCATCCTCGACCTCCTCTTCAACCTCGGCCCCGAATCCATTTTTTCCCTCTAGGGTTCCAGGGGTTCCGGGG
>JAAYBL010000043.1 GCA_012718945.1 Bacteroidales bacterium | reverse complement strand
TGGCTTACCCAGGGCGCAGATGATGATGTCGGCGCTCAGGCATTGAGCTTTGATATCGGTGGAATAGCTGTGTACCACGGTGACGGAGGCATTGCCGGGATAGGCTTTTTGCATGAGCAGATTGGCCACTGGCTTACCCACGATATTACTGCGTCCGATAACCACCACGTGTTTGCCGGCGGTTTCGATTTTGTAGCGTTTGAGCAACTCCAGGATACCTGCCGGTGTGGCTGAGACGAAAGCGGGCAAGCCCAGGCTGACACGACCTACGTTGACGGGGTGAAATCCGTCGACATCCTTGCGGTAATCGATGGCTTCGGTGACCCGTTGTTCGGAGATGTGTTTGGGCAGCGGCAGCTGAACAATGAAGCCATCCACATCGGCATCCTGATTGAGGCGTTCTACTTCGGCCAGGAGGCGTTCTTCGGTGACGTCGTCTTCAAAACGGATCAACGTGGAGGTAAATCCACAATCTTCACAGTCTTTGACCTTGCCGGCTACATAGGATTCGCTCCCACCGTCGTGTCCCACTAAAATGGCGGCCAGGTGAGGTCTTTTTTGACCAGCAGCCACCATGTGGCTGACTTCGGCTGCGATTTCTTGTTTAACAGCGGCAGAGACCGCCTTTCCATCGATTAACTGCATATCTTGAGGTATTATTTTCTTCTTCTGAGTGCACCCAATCCCCCACGGCCAGGCTTGGCAGTGGTGACGGTTTTCATCATGCGACGGGTTTCTTCAAATTGCTTGAGCAATTTGTTGACTTCCTGAATACTGGTACCACTACCGGCAGCGATGCGTTGGCGACGACTGGCGTTGATGATGTCGGGATTACTGCGTTCTTTTGGGGTCATGGAACCAATGATGGCTTCCACGCCTTTAAAGGCATCATCGTCAATATCCATGTCTTTGATGGCCTTGCCGGCACCGGGAATCATGGACACCAAATCCTTGATGTTACCCATCTTTTTGATCTGGGCAATCTGACTGATAAAGTCGTTGAAGTCGAATTGGTTCTTGGCAATCTTTTTGGAGAGCTTCCTGGCTTCTTCCTCGTTGAATTGCTCCTGGGCTTTTTCCACCAGGGAGACGACGTCACCCATGCCGAGGATACGGTCGGCCATGCGTCGGGGATAAAAGGCGTCGATAGCCTCAGGCTTTTCACCCGTACCAATAAACTTGATGGGCTTGTTGACCACCGTCCGGATAGACAAGGCAGCACCACCACGGGTATCACCATCGAGCTTGGTTAACACCACACCGTCGAAATCGAGGCGGTCGTTGAATTCCTTGGCAGTATTGACAGCATCCTGACCGGTCATGGCATCGACCACGAACAGGATTTCATGAGGGTTGACCGCTTTTTTGACAGCTGCGATTTCTGTCATCATGGCTTCGTCGACGGCCAGACGGCCGGCTGTATCGATGATGACCAAATCCAGCCCCTGCTTCTTGGCAAAACTAACGGCGTTTTTGGCAATCTCTACTGGCTGTTTATTGTCGGGCTCCATGTAAACAGGTACACCGATTTGTTCACCCAGCACGCGCAATTGCTCGATGGCGGCAGGACGGTACACATCACAGGCAACCAGAAGGGGGTGTTTGCCCCGCTTGGTTCGCAACATGTTGGCCAACTTGCCGGAGAAGGTGGTCTTACCAGAACCTTGCAAACCCGACATAAGGATAACCACCGGATTGCCTTTAAGGTTGATGTCGGTTTGTTCACCACCCATCAGGTTGGTCAGTTCGTCGTGAACGATCTTGACCATCATTTCCTTGGGTTTTACCGACTTGAGCACGTCCTGCCCTAAGGCTTTCTGTTTAACCTCTTCGGTAAATTGCTTGGCTATCTTATAGTTGACGTCGGCGTCGAGCAAGGCTTTGCGTACATCCTTGAGGGTTTCGGCTACGTTGATCTCGGTAATTTTACCTTGACCTTTGAGCAATTGAAAGGAGCGTTCAAGCCTGTCGCTTAAATTTTCGAACATAGTAATGCGTTTGAGGATCCGTTTAGCGGCGCAAAAATACAAAAAAGCCCCTGCTCTGCCAAACCTAAAAGGCGACAAACCACAGAAAATGACAGGGCATCAGGGCTTGGATTTTACATCCAGGTAAAGGGGCAAGTGGTCACTGTAGCCACCTTGCCACACCATGCCGTGGTACGTACGAAAGGGTTTGATGCCTAACCAGGTTTTGTCGGCTTGCAGCAGAAAGGGTGGATCGGCCACCACAGCCGTGTCTACGCGTGACAACAAGGCCTGACTGACGAGCAGGTGATCCAGAAAACCCCAGTTAGCCTGATGCTTGTGGGTACCCTTGACCCCTTGATCACGCATCGGCAAAGTCAGGTTGTACAAGGATGACCCACTCCCCAATTCGAGCGCCAGTGAAGGACTGTCGGCTTCATCGTTGAAATCACCCATGATCAAAACCATAGCCTGCGGGTTGTCCTTGAGCAGACTGTCCACGTAAACACGCATGCCTCTGGCCACCTGACGGCGTAGGGGACTGGTCGCCTTCTCTCCGCCTAGCCTGGAGGGCAGATGACACACAAAGACATGCAAAACCCCCACCCCATGCAACAATCCTTTGACCACGAGCACATCCCGGCTGCGCTTTGTAGGGTTTTCGTTAAACCGAGCCACCAGGACAGTGTCGTGCAAGGGTTGAAACAAATAGGGATTGTACAACAAGGCCACATCTATACCTCTGGGATCAGGAGATTCCTTGTGGACAAAGGCGTAACCTGCCTGTTTCAAGGGTGAAACAAGGGTGAGCCGACGCAGACAGCTGGCATTTTCCACCTCAGCCAAACCGACCAGGGCTGGAAAGCGCAGGTAGGCCATCACCCGACTGATGTGACCGGCTTTTTGCCAAAAACGGGTCGGCGTCCAGCCCCTCAACCCTCCGGGCAGAAACTCCTCGTCGGCGGTGAGGCTGTCGTCTTCACAGTCGAAAAAGTTCTCCACATTGTAAAAGGCCAGGCGTAATGGCTCGACCGACGCCACCAGGGTGT
>JAAYBL010000310.1 GCA_012718945.1 Bacteroidales bacterium | reverse complement strand
TAACGCCCGCATTCTGGAAGACATCGAAGTGTTGGCGGCCAAACCGGTCAACGAACGCAACGCCGCGGTGGAAAGCCTGGACAAACGCTGGCTCGATCAGCACCCCGGCATGATGGGAGAGAAGGATCTGTTGAAAACCCTGTCAATGACGTCAGGCGTCACGCCCAGTCGGGAAGGCGCGGCCGATCTGCAGGTCAGGGGCGGCACCCAGGGGCAGAATCTGTTCCTGTTGGATGGATGCCCCCTGTATTCCACCACTCATTTCTTTGGCATGGCTTCGGCCTATAATCCGGCCGCGATCCGTCGTGCAGACCTCTACAAGGCCGCTTTCCCCGCCCGCTACGGAGGCAAAACCGCGTCCGTGCTCGATGTACAAAGCGTGGACGCTGACCTGCAACGCAGCCACGGCGAAGCCGAAATTGGTCTGCTCTCCGCCAAGGCCGCCCTGCACCTGCCGCTCGTGAAAAACCGCCTGGGGCTCTTCCTGGCCGGCCGGCTTTCCACCTATTCCCTCATCAACGCTCTTTCGCTGTTTACCGACAACGGCTACGATGTCAACCTCAATTTCAACGACCTAAACGCCAACCTGCTGTGGAAACCCACAGACAAAGACGTGCTGAAACTCACTTGGTTCAGCAACGGCGATCGGTTCAACATCGACCAGCCCGATGGGCAACAACTCTTAATCGGGCGGATTGAAAACAGCCAACGCAATGTAAGTGCTTCCTGGCAACGACAGTACGATGTGAACCATCGGCAAACGCTCAATCTCTACGCAGATCAATACACTTTTAATTATGGTGGTGGCACGGATAACCTGGCGCGTACCGATTATACCGGTTTCAACACCACGACCAACATCCGTTCCCTCTCCGCCAACACCAGGTATGAAGCCACCATCCACCCGACGGTGCGGCTCACTGTAGGTGGCGCTTACAGCCACTATAGGCTTCGTCCCGTTACCACCCTCTTCACCGACGATCCATCAAATACCATCACTAAGCAAAGCCTCGACACCTTTGCCGACATGGCCCTGTTTGGAGAAGCATGCTGGCAAGTGGCCAAACGTCACCAACTGGATGCCGGGCTGCGGTTGAGCAACGTGATGAACGGCCATACCCACTTCATGGCGTTGGAACCCCGCTTGAGCTATCATGGCCGCCTGTCCGACCGCTACGCCCTGTCAGCTTCTCTCAGCAAGATGACCCAACCCCTCCACAAAGTTCAAAACCCTGGCCTGGGCATACCCCTGGAACTGTTCGTGCCTTCAGGTGGCTGGATGAAGCCCCAGCAAGCCTGGATTTTCTCCATTGGTGCCGGCAGGCAACAAACCTGGAAGTTCGGTTCGGCCAGCCTTAAAACCGACCTCTGGTTCAAACAGCTCGACAACCTGGTAGAATTCAGAGATGGCTTCGACGCCCAGCGCATCCTGCTGTATCAGAACGACTTCGCTCAACGCACGTCGACCTTCCTGTGTCAAGGCAATGGCAGGGCTTTCGGCATCGATGTTTCCGGCAGCCTCTCCCTCAACAAACTGTCGTATACCCTGGATTATACCTGGATGAAAGCCACCAACCGCTTTGACGCCCTCAATCACGGCAACCCCTTCCCGGCAGCCACCGACATCAGGCATGCCCTGTCCATGACCCTCGATTACACCTGTTCGCCCACCATCCGGCTTTCCGCCAACTGGCAATACCGCTCAGGCAGCCCCGTCACCGTGCCCACCACGTTTACCCGGTTGCCGGCATACGATTACGCAACGGGTACACCCAGCCCAGACGGCAGCACCCTGGTGTGGCTGACCACCCAGCGCAATAACTACCGCACCTTGCCCTTCCATAAGCTTGACCTGAACCTCACCAAAAACGTCCTCGTTTTCCACCGATATCAAGGAGCATTCACGTTGGGTGTTTACAACGTCTACAACCGTGCCAATCCCTACCTGTACTACCTTGACACACAAAATGCCCCCGACGGCAGCCCTAAACCTGTGTTAAAAAGTCTCTCCGCCTTCACGGTGATGCCGGCGGCTTCGTTTCGGGTGGTGTTTTGAAATTTATAACCAAAATGACGCGGAAAAAAATAAATTAATCATTGGGTTGATACCAGGAATTGGTATTTTTACACTAGGTATTAAAGTTTAAAAAGATGGCAAAGAATACATCCATATTGATAGGTGACTACTTTGAAAGCTTTATCAAAGAGTTAGTCAAGTCTGGCAAATACGCGTCGGCAAGTGAAGTCGTAAGAGCAGCACTGCGACTTCTTGAAATTGAGGAAAACAAAGCTCAAATGCTCGTGAACGAGTTGGAAGCAGGCGAAAGGTCAGGAGTGATTCCCAGTTTCAACAGAGAAATAACCCTCTCTAATCTTCATGCCAAATACAATGAAAGGGATCCTCAGTTGGTGTCGAAGGTAGAAAAACGAAAAGGGTGGAATGAATCATTCAGAGAAATGCACGAGAAAGGTGATGACCATGATTTGATGCCGAATGTGTTTGATGAAGAGGATAATGAATAAGGATACAGCTGAATCTTAGGGAGTTTTTTTGCAAACATGCATTAAGAAAAAGAAAAATAATAGAAAATATAAAGTAACTTTGTATTTTTGATATGTATTTATAAACGACGTCTTGATCGACGTACTTAGGATAGTATGTCTGAAAATAGTGGAAGAAAGCGGGAAAAGCAGAAGGGTATAAAAACAAAGAACCCGGCTTCATCACCAGCAAAAAGACTGGGAGAGGAATAACCGGGACTACGAGGCAAAGATACAAAGAGAATGGATAATAACAAACTCATAGAAAGATATATTTCTGAAGAGAGGATGGCGCCTTATCTAAGGTGCCATGGTGGAGATTATGATAGAGCCATTTTCCATTACAGAAGCAATATCATCATTTCCGAGTCTTTTTACCCTCTATTAGCAATACTGGAAGTGGCATTGCGTAATGCTATTGATTTCCAATTATCAAAGCGTTTTAAGGATTCAAGGTGGTTGGAAAATGCTGAATTTGTTAATATGGTCAGTCGTTTTCAACTGGATAGAATCACAGAGGCCAAAACCACCATTATATCAATGAAGAAAGTTATTACACCTGGAAGAATTACAGCAGAATTGTCGTTCGGATTTTGGACATCCTTGTTTGATACCCGTTTTGAAATGTCACTTTGGAAGTCACTACGTTTATGCTTTCCAAACTGTCCGAAGCAGATACGTAAACGGAAAACAATGAGTTCATTGTTTAATTCAATAAGAAAACTACGCAACAGGATATTCCATCATGAAGCTATATCGTGGAATATTTCAGCGTTAAAAAAATACGAGGCAGAACTAATGAAAGCCATAACCTGGCTTGACAGTGATTTGCCCGAATGGGTACATGCCATGAATCAGGTTAATGAAACCATCGAAAAATATAAAGCCATCATAGAAAGACAGCAATTCCACCCCCTTCCATAGCGCCAACATCCGCCAAAATCCGTATTTTTACAGGCAAATCAGCCCACCATGCCTGAGGCCTTTTTTACAGAGAAAGAACGGGTGCAGGTGATACGCCTGTACCGCACCATACGCCGGTTGACCCGCGACCATACACCGGTTGAGCAGGTTAACGCCGTGCGGCGCATCCTGACCGAAGCCATTGAGCAAGGCCATTTGCCACGCACCACCAACTATTCCAACCCCATTGTCCGCAATTTAAACACGGCCGCCGTGATTTGCACCGAGATGGGCCTGCGCCACGCCTCGGTGATCAGCACCATGCTGTACGATGTGGTGGTGAGCGGGCATGTGACGGCCGAAGACGCCGGCAAGACCTTCGGGCCCTCGGTGGAAGCCATTCTCAAGGGCCTGACCAGGGCCAACGAACTCTACGACCGAAACGCCGCCATTGAGACCGAGAATTTCCGCAACCTGCTGCTTTCGTTCGCCCAGGACGGCCGCGTGATCCTCATCATGATAGCCGACCGGCTCAATACCATGCGGGTGCTCAAGCATTACCCCGAAAACGCCATCGAGAAAATCG
>JAAYBL010000309.1 GCA_012718945.1 Bacteroidales bacterium | reverse complement strand
GTTGTGCATTCAGGATACTCGTAACCATGAGTATAGCAAACAAAATAGTGTGCTTTTTCATCTTTTGTCGTTTTTAAGGTTTATACAAAAAAATGTATAATGTTTATCTAATAATGCAACAATAGTACAATAAAATAGCAGAAGAATCTATTTTTCAGTGGCGCCGGCCCGAATGGGCCAGGGCGTCCAGCGCCGAATGGATTTCCTTCGCAGTTTTTGCGCTTATTTCTGCAGGTATTGTGGGAATTTCTCCGTATGGTGATAAGCTCCCGAGACTATCCACATACCCTTTGTCAAAGCAAAGGATGGAGTCCTGGGGCAGTTCTACATCCTTGAGCAGAAGATGATCGTGTATGGCAGCCTCCGTATATTACCGAAAGGGGTTCCCCTTCCTTTTAGCTTCAAAATTATTTAACCGGACAACAGTGATATTCAGTAAGGGACCTCATTGGTTGGGCCGCCATAGGGTGAAGACAAGTAGGGTGATTGATCGGTGGCGTAGTTGGTATCGGCATTGATGCGGGAACTCAGAATCTGACCTTCCTGGATGGCGAAAACATCGTCTTCTTCGTTCATAAACTTGGCAAACTGGTTTTTAAAACGCAACCTGACATCGCCTGTGGCACCATTACGGTGCTTGGCCACAATGATTTCTGCAATACCCTTGAGGCTGCGGCCGCCACTGTCCTCGTAAATTTTGTAGTACTCAGGTCGGTGAATGAAGCAGACAATATCGGCGTCTTGCTCAATAGCACCTGACTCACGAAGGTCGGAAAGCTGGGGGCGCTTGGATTCGGCGGCGTTCGTACTGGTCCTGGATTCGACCGATCGGTTAAGCTGTGATAGCGCGATGATGGGAATGTTGAGCTCTTTGGCCAACCCCTTGAGTGAACGGGAAATGATACTGACTTCCTGTTCACGGCTGTTGAACTGGGAGCCACTGGCATTCATAAGCTGGAGGTAGTCAATGATGATCAATTCAACGTGCTCCTCTCTGACCAGACGCCTGGCTTTGGTCCTGAACTCAAAGATGGACAAACTGGGGGTGTCGTCGACAAACAAAGGGGCATCGTACAAGTCCTTGATTTTAGTGTCAAGTTGATCCCATTCGTAATCGGCGAGTTGCCCATTCTTAATCTTCTCCCCTTCAATCTCGCAGACATTGACAATCAAACGATTGACCAACTGAACATTGGCCATTTCCAACGAGAACAAAGCGACTGGTCTTTTGAAATTTACGGCGATGTTCTTGGCCATGGACAATACGAAGGCCGTTTTACCCATGGCAGGCCTGGCAGCGATGATGACCAGGTCGGATTTTTGCCAACCGGAGGTGATCTTATCCAGCTCTGTGAAACCTGTTGGAAGACCGCTCAGACCATCGGAGCGCTTGGCTGCCAGGTTGAGGAGTTTGAAGGCTTCGTCGATGATGGGATTGATCTGCATCACATCCTTCTTCATGTTGCGCTGGGAAATCTCAAACAAACCGGCTTCGGCTTCCTGCATGAGGTCGTCCACATCGTTGGTCTCATCGAAGGCTTTACCCTGTATCTGGGAGGTGAAACGAATCAACTCCCTGGACAGGTGTTTCTGGGCAATGATGCGGGCATGGTACTCCAAGTGAGCTGTGGAGGCCACTTTACCCGTGAGTTGTACAATATAATAGGCTCCACCGGCATCTTCCAGATCGCCTTGTTTTCGCAGCTGCTCCTGCACAGTCAACATATCGACGGGCTTTTGCGACAAAGCCAGCGTTTGAATGGCGGTGAAAATGAGCTCGTGGGCGTGATCGTAGAAGCTGGAAGGCTTCAAAATGTCGCTGATAATGGAAAACGCATCTTTTTCAAGCATAAGCGCTCCCAGGACAGCTTCTTCCAAATCCCTGGCCTCCGGCGGTCTGCGGCCGATCAAGTTAATAGGGTTTTCTGACTGTTTTTTAGCGGGATAGCGTTTTTTGCCTGACTGTTCCATAGTTTTAATTCTCTGCCTTCAAAGGTAGTCAAGAAATCCATACCCTGTCCAAAAAGGTATCAACAATCAACTGTTGATAACTTGCCTATCCCTCCTTTTTTGTATCTTTGCGAGGTTTTAAAAAACAAACGACTGGATAGAGGCAGGTATGATTTGTTTTCCCACAGCAAAAATCAATCTAGGTCTTCGCGTCACGGCACGCAGGCCGGATGGGTTTCACACCATCGAGACGGTTTTCTATCCGATAGGATTGAAAGACGCGCTGGATATGGTGCCTGCACCGGAAACGGCCTCCTATTCCTTGACCGTCACCGGCACACAAGACGTTATCGAACAGGAAGCTAACCTGGTAACGAAGGCTTACCGCCTGCTGGCCTCCATTCGCCCACTCCCACCGCTTGACGTTCACTTGCACAAGGCCATTCCTTCAGGAGCAGGCCTGGGAGGAGGTTCTTCCGACGCAGCGTTTATGTTGGACCTATTGAACGATAACCTGCAATTGGGTTTTTCAAAGGAACGCTTGCTGGAACTGGCTGTTCAACTGGGTGCAGACTGCCCTTTCTTCTTGATCAACAAGCCGCTTTATGCCACGGGAATAGGCTCTACCTTCAGTGAGTGCCCGCTATCGTTGAGTGGTTACCATTTGGTGGTGGTCAAGCCGTCTGTTTCCATTCCCACGGCTGCTGCCTACAAGGCTATCAAACCGGAAATACCCGCTATTTCTGTCAAGGATCTGGTACAAACACCGGTACGCGATTGGAAAGATAACCTGGTGAACGATTTCGAGTCGTATGCGTTTAGTCAGTATCCTATAATAGGTAACATCAAACAGCGACTATACCAGGAAGGTGCCCTTTATGCGTCTATGACTGGCAGTGGTTCAGCGGTTTACGGACTTTTTGAAAAGGCTGTCGATTTATCCAGTGCCTTTGAGTCGATGTTTTATTGGTCAGAACAATTGTAATAAACTGTAAACAATATAGTTAATGGCAAAAATTAAAGGAGCTATCGTCGTTGACACCGCCCGCTGCAAAGGCTGTGACATCTGTGTCACCAGCTGCCCGTTCGACGTGCTGCGCATGTCCAGGGAGGTCAACGAAAAAGGGTATACTTACTCCTATATGTTGAATCCAGACAACTGCACAGGATGTGCCAGTTGCGGCCTCGTTTGCCCGGATGGGTGTATCAAGGTTTATAAGCTTAAGGTATAAACAGACGTATGAAGAACGAATTGGTCTTGCTGAAAGGCAATGAAGCAATAGCCCATGCAGCCATCCGCTGTGGGGCAGACGGGTATTTCGGATACCCCATCACCCCTCAGTCTGAAATCATGGAAACATTGATGGAACTGAGGCCCTGGGATACAACAGGCATGGTGGTTTTGCAAGCAGAAAGTGAAGTGGCATCCATCAACATGGTCTTTGGTGGTGCTGCAACCGGAAAAAAGGTCATGACCTCCTCTTCCAGTCCTGGTGTCAGTTTGATGCAGGAAGGTATTTCCTTCTCCTGTGGTGCTGACTTGCCCATGTTGCTGGTCAACGTGATGCGTGGCGGTCCTGGATTGGGAACCATTCAACCCAGCCAAGCCGACTATTTCCAGACGGTAAAAGGTGGAGGCCATGGTGATTATAAACTGATTACTCTTGCTCCATCCTCGGTACAGGAAATGGTCGATTTTGTGGATCTGGGATTCGAACTATCGTTCAAGTACCTCATTCCATGCATGATACTAGCAGATGGTGTCATCGGTCAAATGATGGAGCCTGTAACACTGCCCCCTTACAAACCCAGACGCACAGCTGAACAAATTGCCGCTGAATGTCCCTGGGCAGCCAATGGCAAGCCGGCTGGTCGTTACAGAAATGTCGTCACTTCCCTGGAATTGGATCCAGCCAAGATGGAGAAAAAGAATGAGGTACGTCAGGAACGTTTCCGGTTGGTCGAGGCCACCGAGGTTCGTTACGAAGAGTTCTTGTGTGAGGATGCTGACTACTTGATTGTGGCCTTTGGATCGGCTGCCCGTGTCTGTCAAAGTGCTGTTGAGGACCTTCGTTCCCAAGGCATCAAGGTAGGCCTGCTGCGCCCGATTACCTTGTGGCCTTTCCCCTCGAAGGTGCTGTCCAAATACGCTGAAAAAGTGAAGTGCATGATGACAGTCGAACTCAATGCCGGCCAAATGAACGAAGATGTCAGACTGGCCGTCAATGGTAAAGTCCACGTCTACCACTATGGTCGTATGGGCGGCATCGTCCCCACACCAGAAGAAGTGACCGAAGCCCTTAAAAGCCATCTTTAACGCTTAACATTCCATCCCATGTCCAATCCCATCATACAACCCGAAAACCTGGTCTATGACAAATCGGCTGTGCTCACCGACAATGTGATGCACTACTGTCCAGGTTGCAGCCATGGCACGGTGCATCGCATCGTTGCCGAGGTGATTGAAGAAATGGGTCTGCAAGACCAGACCATTGGTGTCGCCCCGGTTGGCTGCGCCGTCTTCATCTACAATTATATCAACGTCGATTTTGCCGAATCGGCTCATGGCAGGGCTCCGGCCATCGCCACGGCCATCAAGCGCCTGAATCCGGACAAGTTGGTATTCACCTATCAAGGTGACGGTGACCTGGCCGCCATTGGTACGGCCGAAACCATCCACGCCTGCAATCGTGGAGAAAACATTGCCATCATTTTCATCAACAATGGTATCTACGGGATGACTGGCGGTCAAATGGCCCCCACCACCTTGTTGGGTATGAAATCGTCTACTTGTCCTACAGGCAGGGAGCCTCACCTCAACGGATACCCCTTGAAAATCACCGATATGCTGGCGTTGACAGAGGGCACGTGCTATGTTACCCGTCAGAGTGTTCACACGCCATCCTCGGTCAAGAAAACCAAACGCGCCATTCGTAAGGCCTTTGACAACTCCCTCCAAGGCAAAGGCACCAGCGTGGTTGAAGTAGTGTCAACCTGTAATTCTGGATGGAAAATGACACCGGTGGAAGCCAACCGCTGGATGGAAGAAAACATGTTTCCTTTTTACCCGCTCGGAGACCTGAAAGACAGGTAAGAGCACCAAAGACATCGTATGACAAAAGAAGCCATTATCATAGCCGGGTTCGGTGGACAAGGGGTCTTGTCCATGGGTAAAATCCTGGCCTACGCAGGATTGATCGAAGCAAAAAACGTCTCCTGGTTCCCAGCCTACGGTCCTGAACAGCGAGGTGGTACAGCCAATGTAACAGTCATCCTTAGTGACAGTCGCATCAGTTCTCCTGTGTTGAATACTTTCGACACGGCCATCATCCTCAACCAGCAATCCCTCGACAAGTTTGAATCGAAGGTCAGACCGGGTGGTATCCTCGTTTATGACCCCCAGGGTATTTCCCGCAAACCGACCCGTACTGACATCACCATTTACACCGTGAACGCCATGGAAATTGCCACGGAAATGGACAATGTCAAGGCTTTCAACATGATTGTGTTGGGTGCCTACCTCAAGGTGCAACCTATTGTCCGTTTGGAATCGGTGATGACCGGGCTCAAAAAATCGTTGCCCGAACGTCACCACAAACTCCTGCCCATGAACCAGGCAGCCTTGATCAAAGGGGGCGAAATGGTCGAGTCTCTATCGGTATAAGCCTGATTAATAGCGCGTTTATATAGCCATCCTTATGGATTGAATACATCGCGTCAACTTTTTATTTCTTTTTTAAGGCCGGTGGCTTGCATACGTGCAGCACCGGCCTTATCTTTGCGTCGATTTGGTAAGGCAACCGATACCTTCGATTTGCCTAAAAGGGAATCCGGTGAGAATCCGGAACAGTACCCGCTGCTGTAAGACTCTTAACCAACCTTGTTTCCACACGGTCACTGTCGTCAGGATGGGAAGGCCAAGCAAGGTGAGTCAAGTCAGAAAACCTGCCGGATCACTTGTTATGCATGCTTTCGGGAAATGAGGCAACGTAACGGTGAGTCACCTGCACGTATTTTCGTGGATTTCATCGGTTACAGGTCTGTTTTCCACCGAGGAGAAACCTCTAACTTTAAAACGATACGAATGATGAAATCTTTTACGTTCAAACAAGCCAGTAAATTGGTTGTTGCGTTGGTAGCTGTTGGTATGCTGACAGCCTGTGAATCGGATGACAATACCAGGACTGGTATGATTACATTTGAGGATGTTGCCCTTGATAGCACCGGTGTTTGGAATGGTAGCGACAAATCCGGCACCCACAGCCAATACGATTCCTGGGGTTCTATGGTGGATGCCTACACTGGTACATTCCAATCTGGTGTGGCCCGTTTCCTCAACATATTCAACGACTATGGCCCAATGGGAACCTCTTGGCAGGGCATGGCCTGTTCCAACCACACCGATACGGCAACAGCTGGTTATGGCAACCAATACAGTGTTGCCGCCGGCGTTGGCGCTGCCGGATCGACCAATTTTTGCTTGCTCAACAGCGACAGTGCTACCTGTTCGTTTGACCAACCGCTAATTGTCAACAGTCTATACCTCACCAACAGCACCTATGCCTACTTGGCACTTAGGGACGGTAATGACGGTGCCGGCTATGTCACAAAATTTAAGGAGGGTGATTATTTCAAATTGACCATAACCGGTCTAGACACGAACGGTGCCGTTACGGACCGTGTTGACTTCTACCTGGCTGACTTCCGTGCAGGTAAGCAAGTGGTCGTGAAAGATTGGACCAAAGTCGACCTGTCAACACTCGGCAACGTCAAGCAGTTGGTATTTACCTTCTTCTCCACAGACACGGGAGATTGGGGTATGAATACGCCTGCTTATGCCTGCATGGACAACCTCTCGTACACCATCGAGGAGTGATTTGAATACTCCCTCCTCGTACTGACATAGGGCCCCACAAGGCCTTGTTATCTGCCAGGATTCCCCGGTAAGCGTTTGGCTTGCCGGGGAATTTTCCGTAATTTTGGCCGCTAAAGCCAACGTTGCATAACCTGCTTTCACCTCATGCGTATAGACATCATCACCGTTCTTCCCGAACTCCTGGATGGTCCTTTGAATCATTCCATTTTAAAACGGGCCCAGGACAAAGGCTTACTCTCCTTGCACGTCCATAACCTGAGGGAATACTCCACCGACTTGAAACACAGGCGGGTGGATGATTACGCCTTTGGATTTTCGGCCGGCATGGTCATGCAAATTGAACCCATTGACAGAATTATCAGCCAATTGAAGTCCGAAAGAGACTACGACGAAGTGATTTATACATCGCCAGACGGTGAAACGTTCAATCAGGGTATGGCCAATCAATTGTCTTTGAAGGAAAACTTCATCATCCTTTGCGGTCACTACAAAGGCATTGATTACAGAATACGCGAGCACCTGATTACCAAGGAAATATCGGTTGGTGATTATGTCTTGACCGGTGGCGAGCTGGCAGCAGCCATCATCACCGACGCTGTTGTCAGGGTAATACCGGGCGTGCTTTCCGACGAGCAGTCAGCGTTATCCGACTGTTTCCAGGACAACCTCCTGGCACCGCCTGTCTACACAAGACCTGCCGACTACAAGGGTTGGAAAGTGCCGGACATTTTACTTTCCGGCCATCAGCGCAACATCGAAGAATGGGAGCATCAACAGGCGCTGGAACGTACCAAACGCCTTCGCCCTGACCTGTTAAAGGATTAATTGCTATACACTTAACCTAAGCTGCAATCACTGATGGGTGGACAGGCCGGTGCCGGCGTATCAATCACCAAGGCTCCCGTCAGATCACGTACGGCTTTGACACCTTGGCGCTCACAATAAGCCACAATCCCGTCGGCTATTTTTGCGGTGACGCCCGGATCGATGAAATTGGCTGTTCCCACCTGTATGGCAGCCGCTCCGGCCAATAAGAATTCGATAGCATCTTCAGCTGTCATGATGCCCCCCAAGCCAATAACAGGAATGGAAACAGCCTTGGCTGTTTGCCAGACCATGCGTAATGCCACCGGCTTGACGCAGGGGCCTGATAAACCTCCTGTAACTGTGGAGAGTTTGGGTCGCCTGGTTTCTGCATTGATGGCCATCCCCAACAAGGTGTTGATCAATGAAACCGAGTCAGCACCTTCAGCTTCGGCGGCTCTTGCGATCTCAGTGATATCGGTCACATTGGGGGAAAGTTTTACCATCAGGTGTTTATGGTAAACGGCCCTGACGGCTTTGACAACGGCGGCGGCTCCACCTGTTGTGGTGCCAAAGGCCATGCCTCCTTGTTTAACGTTGGGACAGGAAATATTGAGTTCTATACCGGGTATATTGGCGAGCGATTGGATGTGTTCGGCCGTTTCCACATAGTCTTCGACCGTGGAACCTGACACATTGACCAAAATGTTTGTGTCAAAATGACGGATGCGTGGATAAATGTCGTTTTCAAAATAGTCAACACCCTTATTTTGCAGTCCTACAGCGTTTAGCATGCCGCTGGCTGTCTCTGCCATACGGGGATAGGGGTTGCCTTCCCTATGGCGAAGAGTGGTACCTTTCACTATTATACCCCCTATTCGCGCCAAATCCAGGTAATCGGTGAACTCTTCTCCGAATCCAAACGTACCTGACGCCGTCATTACAGGGTTGCGCAGCGTCAATCCTTTCAAGTATATGTGTTGATCTACCATTTCAGTCGCTTGGTGTTAAAAACGGGTCCTTCCGTGCAGGTGCATACATGACCATCCACTGTATCTTCGACACAGCAAAGGCAAGCGCCAATACCGCAGGCCATCAGGTTTTCCAGGGATACCTGGCAGGTGATGTCGTGCTGTGCGGCAAAAGTAGCAACAGCTTTCATCATGGGCTTGGGGCCACAGGTGTACACTGCATCAAAATGCGGTTCATTCAACAAACTGTGCTGGGTAACAAACCCCTTCTCGCCCAGACTGCCATCTTCCGTCGTAACATAAACCTTACCATACCTGGCAAAGTGTTCTTGCATGACCAAATCCGTGCTTGTCCGTCCTCCCAGCAAGAACACCACCTGGTGTCCAGCCTCGGCTAATTTCTGCCCTAACATCAACATAGGAGCTACACCTACGCCTCCACCAACCAACAAGCAGGTAGAAGGGAGTGAGGGCGCTGTAAATCCTGTCCCCAGGGGGAGGAGCATGTTGACTATGGCTCCAGGTTCAAGGGCGCATAATGTTGTGGTGCCTTCGCCCACTTCCTGTACCAACAACCACAATTCATCGGGTTTGGGTAACAGGCAAATCGAAATCGGGCGACGTAAAAGTGTGTGGGGTGATCCATCCACTTTAACCTGAACAAACTGGCCGGCTTGGACCTGTGTCAGGGGAATGGGAAGTTGGAAAATCAATAAGACGTATCGGTCGTTCAAGCGGCGTTTTTCCGTCAACCGACCATCCATCTGAAAACTGGTGGGGCGTTGCATAGGGCGCGGTTCAATAACGCGGCAAAGATACGGTTTTATTCTTTTTGAGCCGGTATAAATTCCTCGTAGGTGTTGTCAGTATAAAAAATCGCTATCTTCTTCACTTTGACTGTACGGCTTCTAGTGGGTATTAACGATTGATAATCAACCTGCTGAATGGGTTTTTCAGGGGTTTTAGACCTAAAATCCTGCGCATATTCGTTTTCAACTGTCCCCACGGGCGTGTTTATGGGATTCTCGTCAAATAAAGTAGGGCTGGAACGATCAATGTTGAACTGGTACATGCTGCCTTCACCGGTTATGAGCCATGACCCGTTGATTTCTGGAAATCGCTTGAGGATTTTTTGCAACGCATCCATGCTTGGGTTGTTGCGTCCATTCAATATATGAGATACGGCAGGCCTGTTCAGGCCTACTTCGTCGGCGAAACGGGAAGGCGTCAGGTTTTTGTCGTCAATCAGGTGTTGAATACGATCTTTCATGTCGATGTTTATAGGGTCAGTTAATGCACAAATGTAACTTATTTACATCAAAATGGCAATCCCACTGTTCACATTTTATGTAACACAAATTGTCAACATATGTAACCGTGCTAATTTACAAAAACAACCTGTTTACAGAAACACTTGTAACACATAATGTATACAGGTATAAACGTATTAAAGTATCAACTTTAGATAACTGTTATTATTGACTGGCTTTTAGCACTATAAATACAATAATATAGTGACAATCCTTGATTTAAAGCCTTCTGTGTCTCATTTTCATTTGTAAATGAAAACTGTCACTTGAAACATGCACACTTATATAGCTGGTTATGTGATATATAGCTATCATAACATTGCACAATACAGCACATTCAGCACAGTTTAGACTTGTATCGTATAAGGCCCTATACAGCTGTAAACTCAGTCAATAGGTCCTATAACGCACTTGTTGGCATCTACAAATGTGTATTTGGCAGTACACAGCTGTTTCGACTGTAGTTTAGATTTGTTTGTTTTGTTTTGTAAACAGACACAAATGAATTCAACACTTTATCAACAGGTATCAACCATGTTGGCAAGTTGTTGACAACAAAAACGCAAATCGCTGAGATTCGCGTGAAATAAAATGGATGGGAATTGGTAGGGAAATACGCGATTCTCGCGCTTTTGGAAAAAGGAGGAAAAAGGAACGAAATGAGGTCAGTGCAGGCCCCGCAAGGTTAGTGCATCATCCGGAAAAGCAATTCTCTGAGGTAATCGCCATCGGCGGCACCCCGCGCTCCTACACCTTTGGCCATGGCGTCGTATTCACGCAACCAGCGGATGATGCGCATGGTCTTTAATCCGTTGTAGTTTCCAGCGGCAACTTCATATTCTTTGGCGATGGAATAAGGAACCCCCAACTCGCTGGCTACGGCTCCCTGCGATTTATCGGTCAGGTAATGGTAGTACATCAGGTTGTTGAAAAAGTAAGCCATGGTTGCCAGGGTTTTTATCAAGGGATAGTTTCTGGCGTTTTTGGAAAAATGCAAGGCAATGCGGTTAGCTTTGAGGACATCTTTGCGAACAACGGCGTTGAGCAATTCAAAATCGTTGTACTCTTTACTGATTCCAATGTTGCGTTCAATCAAAGCTGGAGTGATGGCTTTCTGACCAGAAGGCATGGTCACAAACAGTTTGTCGATCTCGCTCATGATGCGCGACAAATCGTTGCCAATAAAATCGGCCAACAGTGTGGCGGATTTTTGATCGATGGTCCCTCCTCTTTTTAAAACAAATTGTTGAATCCAACCAGGCAGCTCGTTGTCGTATAATTTCTTTGATTCTACCACCAACGCCTGGCGTTCTATTTCTGCCCAGTATTTCTTACGTCGGTCAAGATTGCCATGCTTGTAATTGATGATCAATACGGCATTGGGATTGGGTTTAGCAGCGTAGGTTGCCAGGTGTTCATAATCCGAACAGTCCTGGCCTTCTCGTAAACAGACGACTTTCTTGGACGCCATCATGGGGTATTGCCTGGCCAACATCACCACGTCTTTGACGGTGACATCCTTGCCATAGACCACACTCAGGTCGAAGTCTTTTTGTGTTTCATCCAACAACTTATCGATTAAGACATTGGATATCAAATCAATGTAATAGGATTCCTCACCCATCAGCACGTATAGGGGACGTACTTGCCCACTGGCAATTTCATCAAGTACGCTTTGAGGGGTCGTGGTCTGTTTGGCCATATCAGAAACGCAAGTGTTTAACAGAACGACCGTTACGTATCAATATATCCAAAGCGGTAATCCCGATGTTGAGGTGTTTTTCGACAAAGAGTTCGGTCACTTTTTTGTCGCTGGTGTCTGTTTTGACGCCGGAAGAAATCATGGGTTGGTCGGAAACCAACAGTAAGGCACCTGTAGGGATGCTGTTGGCAAAGCCAACGGTGAAAAGAGTGGCCGTTTCCATATCTACGGCCAACACCCGTATGCGCTGCAAGTACTCCTTGAATTGCTCGTCGTATTCCCAGACACGACGGTTGGTCGTATAAATGGTACCGGTGAAGTAATCCTCTTGGTAATCCCTAATGGTTGTAGAGACGGCACGTTGGAGGCTGAAGGCCGGTAATGCCGGCACTTCGGGTGGAAAATAGTCATTGGAGGTACCCTCGCCCCTGACGGCGGCGATGGGCAATATGTAGTCACCCACATTGAGACCGTGTTTTAATACCCCGCATTTACCTAAAAATAGAACGGCCTGTGGTTCCAAAGCGGAAAGCAGGTCCATGATAGTGGCGGCGTTGGCACTACCCATCCCGAAATTGATGATGGTAATGCCATTGGCCGTGGCGTTGGGCATGTTGCCCTCTTTGCCATTAATGGGTACGTTGAATTTCTCTGCAAACAAGGTCACATAGTGGGTGAAGTTGGTCAGCAGGATGTGTTTCCCAAAGGACTCCAGGGGGAAACGGGTGTATCTTGGCAACCAGTTCTCTACGATCTCTCGTTTGGTCTTCATTGTGTTTCGGTGTTATGTTAATTGGATCCTGATAACCTGCTCTCCCCTTAAATAGATGGTCTCTATTTGAAGAATCGCTGTTGGAGGTATGCTCCAACATTATTATCTTTGGTTATCATAAACAAAAATACAAAATGTTTGACGTAAACCTGCCTGCCTATCCGTACAAAATACGGCAAGTTGAAGGAAAAAGGGAAATCTTCGATCCGTTGAGGCGCAGGTATGTGGCTCTGACGCCCGAAGAATGGGTCAGGCAGCATTTTGTTCATTACTTAATTACTGAAAAAGGCTACCCCAAGGGACGGTTGGTCAACGAAGCCGTAATCAATCTCAACGGTCAACAAAGGCGTTGTGACAGCTTGTTGTACGACGAATCGTTGACCCCGCTTGTCATTGTGGAATACAAGGCGCCAACCATTACAATCAACCAGGCTGTTTTCGAACAAATCGCTGCCTACAATTGGGTCTTGCGCGCTAAGTACCTGATTGTTAGCAATGGGATGAAGCATTACTGCTGCGCCCTTGATTACGAGCGCCATACAGTTCAGTTTATTGAGAACATCCCGGCTTACCACGAATTATAACCCGTCAAATGACCCAAAAAACCTTATCATGAAACGTACGGCTCTGTTATTTGCTTTTCTGACAGTTTTATCCATGCTGACCATGGCTCAAGTGAAACGTGTGTCGGTACATGACCCCGTCATGATCAAACACAGTGACACCTACTATCTGTTTTGTACAGGCAGAGGCATCAGTGTTTTGTCTTCCAAGGATTTACAAACCTGGAAACGGGAACGTCCTGTCTTTGAACAGATACCAGCCTGGACGTCGGAGGCTGTGAAAGGTTTCAGGGGACATATGTGGGCGCCTGATATTGCGTATTACAACGGTGCCTATTATTTGTTTTATTCTGTTTCTGCTTTTGGAAAAAATACCTCCTGTATCGGTGTAGCCACCAACAAAACCTTGAATCCTGACGATCCTGACTTTGGCTGGGTAGACAAAGGTCTTGTCATCCAATCGTTTCCAGATGTGACCAATTGGAACGCCATCGACCCCAACCTGATCGTGGACAACAAGGGTACCCCTTGGTTGAGTTTTGGTTCTTTCTGGGATGGCCTGCAGTTGATCAAACTGAAGAAGGATCTCACCGGCCCTGCTGATGGGGCGACCCCGGTAACCTTTTGCTCACGCAAACCGGATCCCAACATGCCTAACCCTCCCTCTATCGACAACAATCCTGTAGATGCAGGGGGTAACGCAGTGGAAGCGCCCTTCATCTTCAAAAAGGGTGCCTACTACTACCTCTTTGCTTCCATCGACTACTGCTGCAAAGGGGTGAACAGCTCGTACAAAATGATTGTTGGCCGTTCCAAAAACGTAGAAGGTCCTTACGTGGACAAAGAAGGCAGGTCGCTGAGAGCTGGAGGAGGCAGCCTACTGATGGCCGGTGACGATGATTGGCACGGTGTTGGTCACAACGCGGTGATCAGTATAGACAAGAAAGATTACCTGGTCTTCCATGCCTACGATGCGAACGACAACGGTGCTTCCAAGCTCCGTATCTTCACCTTGAAGTGGAAAAAGGGCTGGCCTGTGCCCGACAAAGCCGTTTATTGAGGATTGGCCTGATCGACGGCGGCAATAATGGTGGTATAATTCTTCCCGTATGCTTTGGCGCATTTGGGGCAGTAGTTGTACCACATGTACCATTTTTTGATCGTGAGTTGTCGTTGAGCTGCAACGGCTTCAAAATCCTTGCACCAGGCTGATGTCTGATTATAAGGTCCTTCGTAAACTTTCGAGAAAAAAGTACCGTTGAATGTATGGTTTTCAAGGCCATCAACAGGCTTATCAACCGCCACATAGATATCCATAGACCATTTGGTGCGATGATCGGATAGTCCAAGACCATCTGGTACGGTAGCTCCGGCTGCGTCGACGTGTTTCATCAGGCGGGTCATGACCTTACCAAAATTCAAGGGCATGAAGAAAAAGGTACGCACCGTGGCTTTGACAAACATCTTTTCCTTCCATTCCAGGAGGACTTCTTCCCAAGGTTGAGGGTCAAAACGCGGGCAGCAGCCCGTTTCAGTCGCTTGTGTTTCCATGATAAGATGAGGATTACGGTTAATAAAAAAAACGCTCCCAAGAAAAAAATTCCGGGAGCGCCTATGTGGTTGTATCAGCCAGTAGGCTGCCTATTCTTATTCTTCAGCCAAGCTGGGGTCAATCATAATACGGCCGCAATATTCGCAGACAATGATTTTCTTTCCCATCTTGATGTCCATCTGACGTTGGGGCGGAATCTTGTTGAAGCAACCGCTACAAGCATCGCGTTGTACGGATACCACAGCTAAACCGTTGCGTGCGCTCTTACGGATGCGCTTGAACGCTGTCAGCAAGCGAGGTTCGATCATCAATTCGATGTCTTTGGCTTTT
>JAAYBL010000308.1 GCA_012718945.1 Bacteroidales bacterium | reverse complement strand
TCCACAGTGATGGGTGTGAAGGTCGTCTCATAGCCCAGGTACCTTACTTCAACCAGGTAGGCGCCATCTTTGACCTTGGGGAGTTGAAAAGCGCCCTTGCTGTTGGTCAGCACACCCTGCACGAGGGAGGAGTCGGCTTTGTTCAACAAACGGATGGCCGCCATTTCAATGACGCCTTCGTTTTCTTTGTCCAATACTTTGCCTTGAATGGTGTTTTGGGCCAAGACAGACAGCGTACTAGCCACAGTCAGGAACAGAACGAATAGTTTTTTGTACATACAAATTGAATAATCAAGTGGTTGGTGCCTGTTTTGTAAATTGAGGTGGTGATTTGCTGCTTTGATAACGGAAACCTGCAATGGTTTAACGACTGTCGGTAAATAACCCATGCAACTTGTTTTATCGCTGCAAAGGTAGTCTCATTGCCGATTCTTGTGTTAAGCTGTACGGTGAAGGGGACATTTTTAGAGGAAAATGGGGTTTTTTTGGACATTTGGTTTACCTTTGCATACAAGCGGCTGCCATGAAAAAAGGTGGCCATAATGAATAAGAGAACCTATGAAAACAACTTACACCATCCGTTATGCATCCAATCCTGTGGATGCCAAACAGTATGATACGGCTCGTCTCAGAAAGGAATTTCTGATTGAGACCTTGTTTGCAGCCAACGAAGTGAACATCGTTTATTCCATGATAGATCGCATGATTGTGGGCGGTGCCATGCCCAAAGGCGAAGCCCTGAACCTGGAAGCCATTGATCCGTTGAAAGCCCCCTTTTTCCTGCACCGTCGGGAGTTGGGTATTTTTAATGTAGGCAAGGGTAAGGGACGTGTCCGTGCCGGCGATAAGGTTTACGAACTGGCATACAAAGAAGCCCTCTACCTGGGTGCCGGCGATCGTGAGGTTGTGTTCGAAAGCATAGACGCCGCAGAACCAGCCAAGTTCTACTTTAATTCCTCCGTGGCACATAAGACCTGTCCCGACAAGCTGATAACCCGCAACGACGCAGTCAAAGTGGAAATGGGCTCGTTGGAAAGTTCCAACCACAGAGTAATCAACAAGATGATTGTCAATCAGGTATTGGAAACCTGCCAACTGCAGATGGGTATGACGGAATTGGCACCAGGTAGCGTATGGAACACCATGCCTCCCCACATCCACAGCCGCCGCATGGAAGCCTATTTTTATTTCGAGGTGCCGGAAGAACAAGCCGTTTGCCACTTCATGGGCGAACCCGACGAAACCAGACACATCTGGATGAAAGGCGATCAAGCCGTTCTTTCACCCGAATGGTCCATCCATTCAGCCACCGCCACTTCCAACTACACCTTTATATGGGGTATGGGTGGCGAAAACCTGGATTATGGCGACCAGGATTTTTTCAAAAACACCGATTTGCGATAACTACTTAATATTTAACAGCATGGTTAACTTTTCTCTGACAGGTAAGGTAGCGTTGGTCACCGGCGCTTCTTACGGTATCGGTATGGCCATTGCCAAGGCATATGCCGAGGCTGGCGCCACCATCGTTTTCAACGACATCAAAGCAGAATTGGTCGAAAGCGGCCTGGCCGAATATAAGAAATCCGGCATCGACGCACACGGATATGTGTGTGATGTAACCAACGAAGAACAGGTCAACGCCATGGTGGCCCGTATCAACAAGGAAGTGGGCGTTATCGATATCCTGGTCAACAACGCCGGTATCATCAAACGTATTCCCGCCGTTGATATGACAGCCGCTGAATTCCGCCAGGTTATCGACATCGACCTGAATGGACCATTCATCGTGTCCAAAGCTGTTGCCCCGGGCATGATCGCCAAGAAAGCTGGAAAGATCATCAATATTTGTTCCATGATGAGCGAACTGGGTAGAGAAACCGTGGCTGCCTATGCCTCTGCCAAGGGTGGTCTCAAAATGTTGACCAAAAACCTCGCTTCTGAATGGGGAGAATTCAACATTCAGGTCAATGGTCTGGGACCGGGCTACATCGCCACACCTCAAACCGCCCCCCTGCGCACAACGGGTCATCCGTTCAACGAATTCATTATTGCCAAGACTCCAGCTGCCCGTTGGGGTACCCCCGAAGATTTGATGGGACCGGCTGTTTTCCTGGCATCTGAAGCCTCCAACTTTGTCAACGGTCACATCTTGTATGTTGACGGTGGCATCCT
>JAAYBL010000042.1 GCA_012718945.1 Bacteroidales bacterium | reverse complement strand
GCTACCAGGCTGATTTCTTTGAAACAGATGTCTTGAACCTTGATGTTTTGAAAGGTGTACGGGAAAAAATCCTCAGCAAATATGGACACATCGACATTCTGATCAACGGTGCAGGCGGTAACATGCCTAAAGCCAGCATTCAGCCTGACCAGCGCTTTTTTGACCTGGATGTCAACGCTGTACGCGCTGTGATTGATTTGAACTATTTTGGTACGCTGTACAGCACCATGGTGTTTGCAGAACCCATGTGTGAACAAGGCAAGGGTAGCATCATCAACATTTCTTCAGCTTCCGCCGAACGTCCTCTGACTGTGGTCATGGGCTATGGATCGGCTAAAGCCGCTGTCAAGAACCTGACTCAATGGTTGGCTGTTGAATTTGCCACCAAGTATGGCGAAGGTGTCAGGGTCAATGCACTCACCCCTGGTTTCTTGCTGACCGACCAAAACCGTTTCCTGGTTGCTACGCCTGAAGGAGAATTGTCACCCCGTGGCAAACTCATTGTATCCAATACACCGATGCGCCGAATGGGTGACCCCAAAGAATTGCTGGCTGCCATCATCTATCTTGCCAGCGATGAGGCCAGCTTTGTCACCGGTACCACAGCCATCGTGGATGGCGGTTTTGATGCCTTCTACGGTGTCTGATCCTTCTTTAATCTAAATCTTAACATACTGATATCATGAGTATAACCTTGAAAAATAATGCGCGTTATGCCCTGCTGGTTCCTACCAGCATGGGCGTACGCATTACACCGCTTAACGGACAGCCGGTTCACAGCAGTAATATGTTTGAAATGCAGGCAACCAGTGCCGAGACCAACGTCGCCAGCATTGCCTCTTTCCTGGGATTACCAGTGAAGGTGTTGACCACTTTTGTCAAGGACAGCCCCATTGCCCAGTTTATCAAAAGCAATCTGAGAAGTCGTTTTATGGACTTTGAGGGACCTGAAGTACCTCAAGGTGGCCCATGGGGCTATCGCCACCAGTTTAACATCGCTGATAGCGGGTATGGTTCGCGAGGTCCCCGTGTTCAAAACGACAGAGCCGGTGAAGTCGGCCGCACGTTGAATGTCAAGGATTTCGACCTGGAACGTATTTTTGGACAGGAAGGTGTGCAGATTGTCCACCTCTCCGGCCTGATTGCGGCTTTGTCACCCGAAACAACGGCTTTCTGCCTGGAAATAGCCAGAGCAGCCAAGCGTCACGGCACCCGCATTTCCTTTGACCTGAATTACAGGGCTACGTTCTGGAAAGGCAGGGAAAAGGAACTAAGCGCAAGCTTTGCCGAAATCGCCTCGGTAGCCGACATTCTGATCGGTAACGAAGAAGATTTCCAACTTTGCCTGGGTATCGAAGGGCCTGAAGCCGGAGGTAAAGGCATCGATTCTCAAATAGAAGGCTTCAAGGGCATGATAGGCAGGGTCAAAAAAGCCTACCCCAACGCCTCTGTTTTTGCTACCACACTTCGTCAGGTGGTCAGCGCCAACGAGCACCTCTGGGGTGCCATCATGTTGGAAGGCGAAAACTGGGAAGTCATTGAACCCCGCAAGATTACCGTACTCGACCGCATTGGTGGTGGTGACGGCTTTGTCGGCGGTTTGCTGTATGGCATCCTCAAAGGCTGGGAACCCGCCAAATGGCCCCAGTTCGGATGGGCAACAGGCGCCCTGGCTACTACTTTCCTCACCGACTACGCCCAGCCGGCCGATGAGGATATGGTCTGGAGTATCTGGAAGGGTAACGCCCGCGTCAAGCGGTAATTCATTGAACCATGATTTTCTACGAAATAGGATCGCCCACGCTTGAATTGACCGCCGACGACCTGAAAAAAGGGTTGTACGCAGCACTCGACAAGCTGGGAGCCAGACACAAAGTACTGGCCATTCCCCCCGACTATACGCGCTTGCCCAGTCGGGCAGGTGAGTTGACGGAGTTCGCCTGGCAGTATTACGGCGAGGCCTTAACCGACGTACTGCCTGCTCTTGGTACACATACGCCGATGACGGCACCCCAGATCAGTCACATGTTCGGCCAATTACCGGCCTCACTCATCCGTGAACACGACTGGCGTCACGATGTGGTCACCGTAGGCACGGTGCCGGCTGAGTTTGTCAAAGAGGTATCCGGCGGTGCGGTTGATTTTCCCTGGCCGGCTCAGGTCAACAAACTCCTGCTGGAAGGTGGATTTGATCTCATCTTGTCCATCGGTCAGGTAGTACCGCACGAAGTGGTGGGTATGGCCAACTACAACAAGAATATCTTTGTTGGCACCGGTGGTGTGGAGGGTATCAATAAGAGCCATTTTGTGGGCGCCGCTTACGGCATGGAACGCATGATGGGTCACGCCGATACGCCTGTTCGCCGCATGTTCAACTATGCCTCTGACAACTTCACCGCCCGCCTGCCCTTTGTGTATGTGCAGACAGTGGTCGGATTGGACAAGTCGGATGGTAAAGTCAAGACCAGAGGCATTTACATCGGTGACGACCTCGAAGTTTTCAGTAAAGCAGCTGCTTTGGCCCTGCAGGTCAACTTTGATATGTTGGATCAGCCCTTGAATAAAGTGGTCGTTTACCTCGATCCGACCGAATTTAAAAGTACTTGGTTGGGCAACAAGTCCATTTACCGGACACGTATGGCCATAGCCGACAAGGGTGAGCTGATTGTTTTGGCTCCAGCTCTCAAGGAATTCGGGGAGGACAAGGAAATCGACCGGCTTATCCGCAAGTATGGATACTTTGGCACACCGGCCACCCTTAAGGCCTGTGACGAAAACGAAGAATTACGCAACAACCTGAGTGCGGCGGCTCACCTCATACACGGTTCGTCTGAAGGACGATTCAGTGTGACCTATTGCCCGGGTAAAGGCCCAGAAAACCTGACCAAAGCTGAAATTGAAAGCGTTGGTTTCGCCTATGGCGACATCGATGCGATGACGGCCCGGTATAACCCGGCTCAGCTCAAGGATGGTTACAACACCTTGCCCGATGGTGAAGAAATCTACTACATTTCCAACCCGGCGTTAGGATTGTGGGCGTTCAAAGACAGGTTCAATCACTAAAGTGCCTATGAAGGTTATTATCGACGACAAGATTCCCTACATCAAGGGGGCTCTGGAGCCGTTTGCAGAGGTACTCTACCTGCCAGGAAAGGACACGACACCTGCTGTGGTCAAAGAGGCCGATGCGCTGATTACGCGGACGCGAACCATTTGCAACGAGTCGCTGCTAAAGGGATCCAAGGTTTCTTTTATTGCGACGGCTACGATTGGCTTTGACCACATCGACACCGCCTACTGCGAACAATCCGGCATCACCTGGACCAATGCACCCGGATGTAACGCCAAGTCGGTGGAGCAATACATTGCCTCCGTTTTATTTGTCATGGCGGAACGGAAGGGTTGGACGCTGGCCGGTAAGACACTGGGTGTAGTTGGTGTAGGTCAGGTCGGGTCTAAAGTGGCCAGACTGGGTTCCATCCTCGGCATGAAGGTGCTACTCAACGACCCTCCCAGAGCTCGTGTGGAAGGAGAGGCCGGGTTTTGTAGCCTTGAAACGGTGCTGGCTGAAGCCGACATCATCACCTTGCACGTCCCACTTAACCTGCAGGGCGAAGACGCCACCTACCACATGGCTGATGAGGCCTTTTTCAAGCGATTGGGTAAAAAGCCCATGCTGATCAACGCCTGCCGGGGAGAAGTGATGGAGACCAAGGCTGCCATTGAGGCTGTACGACAAGAACGATTGACTGGTTTGGTGGTGGATTGTTGGGAATTCGAGCCCAATCCCGATCCAACCTTGTTGTCGTTGGTTGATTTGGCGACACCCCATATTGCCGGTTACTCCAAAGATGGCAAGGCCAACGGTACCTCCATGAGCGTACAGGCTCTCAGTCGTTTTTTTAACCTGGGTATAGATGATTGGACAGCAACAGGCGTTGAAGTGCCCGATCAAACCACCCTCTCGTTGGTTGGCTCATCAACGGACGGAACGCTGCTGAATAACCAGGAACTATTGGCTCAAGCCATCCTTTCTACGTATGATATCAGGAAGGATGATGCCGATCTTCGCCATGAGCCCCTTCGTTTTGAGGCGCTTCGAGGCGATTACCCCCTACGGCGTGAGTTCCCGGTTTACACAATAGAAGCAACCAAGGTGCCTGCCGATGTCATCGAGCAGCTCAAACAACTTGGCTTTATGGTACTACTCAAAGACTAACCACTAATCGAATACAAATGAAAAAACTAGCAGACATCGGATTGATCGGTTTGGCCGTCATGGGCGAAAACCTCGTATTGAATATGGAAAACAAAGGCTTTACCGTGGCTGTGTTCAACAGAACGGTTGAAAAAGTCGACAACTTTCTGGCCGGACGTGGTGCCGGTAAAAAATTCATTGGCGCCCATTCCATCGCAGAATTATGTGCTTCCCTCGAACGTCCCCGTAAGGTCATGATGTTGGTGAAAGCCGGCAAGCCTGTGGACGATTTCATCGAACAAATCATTCCTCATCTCGAAGAAGGCGACATCATCATTGATGGTGGCAACTCCCATTTCCCTGATACCATCCGTCGCGCCAAATACGTGGAAAGCAAGGGCCTCCTCTATGTGGGTACCGGCGTTTCCGGCGGTGAAGAAGGCGCCTTGAATGGTCCCTCCATGATGCCTGGTGGCTCGCCTGCCGCCTGGCCTGCCGTAAAACCCATTTTCCAGGCAATCGCTGCCAAGGTGGATAATGGTGTGCCCTGCTGCGACTGGGTAGGTGAAGGTGGTGCCGGTCATTTTGTCAAGATGGTGCACAACGGCATCGAATACGGCGACATGCAGATTATCTGTGAAGCTTACCAGGTGATGAAAGACCTGCTGGGTATGTCGGCCGATGAGATGCACGAGGTGCTCAAGGAATGGAACAAAGGTGATCTGGATTCCTATCTGATAGAGATTACCCGTGACATCCTGGCGTACAAAGACACCGATGGCAAACCGCTGGTCGATAAAATCCTGGATACGGCTGGTCAGAAAGGCACAGGCAAATGGACCGGTGTGGCTGCCCTTGACTTGGGTATTCCTTTGACGTTGATCGGTGAATCCGTTTTCTCCCGCTGCTTGTCGGCACAGAAAGAGTTAAGGGTGGAAGCTTCCAAGTATTTGGAAGGTCCCAAAACCACATTTGCCGGTGATAATGCGGCTATGATTAACGATTTGAAAGACGCTCTGTTTGCCGCCAAAATTATATCATACGCTCAAGGCTATAACCTAATGATGGAAGCCGCCAAGGAATACGGCTGGAACCTGAATTACGGTGGCATCGCCCTGATGTGGCGCGGTGGTTGCATCATCCGTTCCGTTTTCCTCGGAGACATCAAGAAGGCCTTCGACAAGAATCCCGACCTGCACAACCTGTTGCTGGATCCCTAT
>JAAYBL010000307.1 GCA_012718945.1 Bacteroidales bacterium | reverse complement strand
CGAATTGCGATACTTGCTCAGGGGAAAACGCTATGTTGAAATCCCCATCCGATATAGAGCACCCTCACCCAGTGTGTCAAAAAGGGCCATCTTAAATTCTTTTGATGTCTTATTTCACTACTGTTCATTGCGGATGCAAAATAAGGCCGCCCAAATAGATTGATTGTATACGTTCGAACGCCATAATACCATGGAAAAGCCCTTTCTCATTATCACATCTATTGCAGATCAAAACCATCCCCAACTAAAAGCCACTGCTCACGCCGCCAACATCAACGACACCCCCTTTATTCTGATTGGTGACACAAAAAGTCCGAAAGATTTTACGTTGGAGGGCTGTATGTACTATTCCATTGAAAAGCAGCGAGAATTACCCTTTCAGCTGGCTGGCATGTTGCCAACGGGACATTACGCACGTAAGAATCTTGGTTATTTGATAGCCATGTCTCAAGGTGCAACGATTATTGTTGAAACGGATGATGACAATGATCCATTACCGGCTTTTTGGGCATCCAGAACAAAGCATAAAAAAGCACATCACCTACAGCATAATGGATGGGTGAATGGGTACAGATATTTCTCAAATCAATTCATTTGGCCAAGAGGGTATGCACTGGAACATCTCCATGATCCATTTCCCGAATTGGGACCGGTAACCGAAGTCTGTTGTCCCATACAGCAAGGATTGGCTGACGGGAATCCAGATGTGGATGCCTTGTACAGATTACTGCTCACCTTGCCTGTCACATTCGAAAAAGGCACAAGCATTGCCTTGGGAGAGTCGTCTGTTTGCCCATTTAACAGTCAGAATACCACATGGTTTGAAGATGCTTTTCCGTTGTTGTACCTTCCTTCATACTGTAGTTTTCGCATGACCGATATCTGGCGTTCCTTTGTGGCTCAACGGATTGCATGGACGTGTGGATGGTCAGTATTATTTCATGAAAGCACGGTCTGGCAAGACAGGAATATGCATAATCTGATGAAGGACTTCAAGGATGAGATTATCGGGTATACACACAATGCCGACATTGTCAGTCAGTTGCTGACCCTTGAGTTGCAACCGGGAAATAGCAATATTCCTTCTAATATGATACGATGCTACGAGCAGCTCATTGATTTACAAGTGATTGGTTCTTCTGAAATGCCCCTACTGAAAGCGTGGCTAGAAGATGTCGCATTATTACGTAACAACTAGTCCAAATGAAACGTATCGAATCAAAACAAGCGTGGCTTGCAGTGATGGTGTTGGGGGCTTTGCTAGCCTTGATGCTGTTTCAAATAGTCTTTAAGGTAAACGTGGTATATAAGGGAATGGCGTTTCCCTTTGGCGATTTGGTGGGTATTTCATCAGCGAGCGAGTGTGTGAGAGTAGGATTGAACCCTTACCTCGAAAATTCGATTGATCCATTTGGTAGGGAGTTTAATTACCCCGCCATCTGGCTGTCACTGGCTGATCTGGTCAACTTTGATGGAAAAGATGTCATGCTTGTTGGGTGGATACTGATCATCCTGTTCTCTTTGTCGATCGCTTTCCTTTTTAAGGTTAAACGTTTCAAACAGGGACTATTTTACCTGGCATTTATCCTTTCACCACCAGTCCTGCTACTGTTGGAACGGGGCAACTCAGACATCATACTGTTTTTACTGGTGGCCTTGATGACTGTCTATCTGCCGAGACTGTGCGGAATACCCCCTTTGATGAACACGTACATAGCTGCTGGCATCATTGTCTTAGCCACCTTTTTGAAATTGTACCCACTGGTTTTACTGCCCTTGCTGATCCTGGAACCTGTCTCTTTGCGTCATCGAATGACTGTTCTACTTGTTTCCGGTATTCTGGTGGCAGGCTATCTGATTGACTCCTTCGATATCATCACGTTGATTACGCAAAACACACCTCAACCGTTGATTATGGCATATGGAAAGAACGTGTTGATGGAAAAATTCTTTTCAGATGGAACGATACCCCTTGTTTCCAATGCCTTGATTCTCGTGGCTGTCATTGGAGTCATTGTCATGAGTTTAAAAGGTAAGCGGTTCATCCATACGCTTTTTCCAACTGAGCAACCTTTTCAAGAGGCCATTCTGCCGTACATGGCCGGAGCCCTCATTTTTGCCGGAACGTTTGTGTTGGGAAATAACTACATCTACCGGCTTGTTTTTCTGTTGTTGACGTTGCCCTATTTGTTGAATCAACTGGCTTACTTCACAGCTGGTCAGAAGGCATCCCGGTTTTCTTCAGAAAACGCCCTTTTGGTGTCCAGTCTTTTGTTAATGGGCATTTATGGTACCGGGGTGTTTGATTTTTTTAGCGATGAAACGTGGAGAATCGTAGATTGGTGCATGGTTGGCCTCTTACTTGTCTTGTTGCTTTTGTCGCTCTATCCTTACTTCAAAAAAGAGAACAGTAAATGGTCTGTGCAATGGTTGCCTTGCATAACCATACTGCAGTTTTGGATGGTGTTGCTACAGTTCTACGGTTACAGAATGGGCGAGTTTTTTATCTCCTGGTATGCTGTAATGGGGTTGGCAAGCTGGGGGCTTTTGCTGACTTTTTTTGTAGCTGTTATCCATTTTCTGACTCACCAACGTGGAACCAGCCCTGCCCGTCATTGACTGTGGTTAGGGAATCTGAGGAAATAAAAAACGCTAATAGTCTTCTTTGTAGTCTATTAGCGTTTTTTGAGTACCCAGAGCCGGGATCGAACCGGCATGGAAGTGAATCCACTGGTGTTTGAGACCAGCGCGTCTACCAATTCCGCCATCTGGGCATTAGCGGCCACGAAAGTACGG
>JAAYBL010000306.1 GCA_012718945.1 Bacteroidales bacterium | reverse complement strand
TTGCCGTACAGAAACACGGAGCCGTTATTCACCTGACCAAATCCGAAGCGGAACGATTGAAAGCTTGGTACGCTCGTTGAGTCTATATCGTAAAATGAAATACGCAGTCGTTGTCCCCATGGCTAATGAAGCGAGTGACTTCAGCCCCTTCATTGATGCCCTTACCAAAAAACTTGACGCTATTGGCAGTGGAACGGTTTTCCTCATTGTCGATACTGTTTCAAAAGACAATACACTCGCTTTATGTCAGGACTTGTCTCGAAGAGACGCTCGTTTCATCACTGTTTGGGCGCCAGCTAATAAAAACGTTGTGGATGCCTATTTACGGGGTTACAAAGAAGCGCTGGCCCACAATGTTGACTATATCATTGAGATGGATGCTGGTCTCTCGCATGACCCCAACACCTTGTCTTTGTTTTTGGAAGCCTTGGAAAAAGGGTATGACTGTGCTTTTGGGAGTCGTTTCTGTAAAGGCGGTTCTATCAGTGATTCCACCTGGAAACGCATCTGTTTGTCCAAAGGTGGGACCTTGCTCAGTAACGCATTATTAGGCACTTCGATGACCGATATGACTTCAGGATATCAGGGTTTTAGAGCATCCGTTGTCAAGCAGTTTCTAGACTATCCTTTGCTTTCCAAGGCGCATTTCTATCAAACCGAATTGCGTTACTTGCTTAGGTGCAAACGCTATGTGGAAATCCCCATCCAATATAAGGCACCCTCACCCAGTGTATCAAAAAAGGCCATAGAGAATTCCTTTGATGTTTTGTTTCACTACTGTGCACTCCGATTGAAAAAAAAGGCCCCCCGAATAGATTGATTGTATACGTTCGAATGCCGCAATACCATGGAAAAGCCCTTTCTCATTATCACCTCAATTGCAGATCAGAATCATCCCCAGCTCAAAGCCACTGCTCACGCTGCCAGCATCAACGACACGCCATTTATTTTGATTGGTGACACAAAAAGTCCGAAAACATTTTCGTTGGAGGGTTGTATGTACTATTCCATTGAAAAGCAGCGTGATTTACCCTTTCAACTAGCTGGTATGTTGCCAACGGGGCATTACGCACGAAAGAATCTCGGTTATTTGATAGCCATGTCTCAAGGTGCAACGGTTATTGTTGAAACGGACGATGACAATGATCCATTACCGGCATTTTGGGCCTCCAGAACAAAGCATGTAAAAGCACATCTCATACAGCATAAAGGATGGGTGAATGGGTACCGGTATTTTTCAAATCAATTCATTTGGCCAAGAGGGTTTGCGCTGGAACATCTTCATGATCCAGATCCTGAATGGGGGCCCGTAACCGATGTCTATTGCCCCATACAACAAGGATTGGCTGATGGGAATCCAGATGTGGACGCCTTGTACAGATTGCTGCTCACTTTACCTGTCACGTTCGACAAAGGCACAAACATTGCCTTGGGAGAGTCGTCTGTCTGCCCATTTAACAGCCAGAATACCACATGGTTTGAAGAAGCTTTTCCGCTGTTGTACCTTCCCTCATACTGTAGCTTTCGAATGACCGACATCTGGCGTTCTTTTGTGGCACAACGCATAGCATGGACGTGTGGATGGTCAGTGCTATTTCATGAAAGCACGGTCTGGCAAGACAGGAATATGCATAATCTGATGAATGACTTCAAGGACGAGGTTATCGGTTATACACACAATGCCGACATTGTCAGTCAGTTGCTGAACCTTGAGTTGCAACCTGGAAATAGCAATATCTCTTCTAATATGATACGATGTTATAAACAGCTCATTGATTTACGGGTGGTTGATCCTTCTGAGATGCCCCTGCTGGAGGCGTGGTTGGAAGATGTCGCATCATTACGTAACAACTAGTCCCAATGAAACGTATTGAATCAAAACAAGCGTGGCTTGCCGTTATGGTGTTGGGAGCTCTGTTCGCCTTGATGCTGCTTCAAATCGTTTTTAAGGTAAACGTGGTATATAAGGGTATGTCGTTTCCTTTTGGCGATTTGGTGGGTATTTCTTCAGCGAGCGAGTGTGTAAGGGCAGGGTTGAACCCTTACCTTGATAATTCAATTGATCCATTTGGTAGAGAGTTTAATTACCCGGCTATCTGGCTGTCACTGGCTGATCTGGTCAACTTTGATGGAAAGGACGTCATGCTTGTTGGGTGGATACTGATCATCCTGTTCTCTTTGTCTATCGCCTTTCTTTTTAAGGTTAAGCGCATCAAACGGGGATTACTATACCTGGCTTTTATTCTTTCACCACCAGTCTTGCTGCTACTGGAACGGGGCAACTCGGACATAGTGGTGTTTTTACTGATAGCCTTACTGACTGTTTATTTACCCAGACTGCGTGGAATACCCCCTTTGATGAACACGTATACAGCTGCCAGCATCATTGTAGTAGCCACCTTTTTGAAACTGTACCCATTGGTATTGTTGCCCTTGCTGTTCCTCGAGCCTGTCTCTTTGCGCCATCGAATGACGGCTCTACTTGTTTCTGGTATTCTGGCGATAGGCTATCTGATTGATTCCTTCGATATCATCACATTGATTACGCAAAATACACCTCAACCGTTGATTATGGCTTATGGAAAGAACGTGTTGATGGAGAAGTTCTTTTCGGATGGAACGATACCCATTGTTTCCAATGCCCTGATAATCCTGGCTGTCATTGGAGTCGTTGCCATAAGTGTAAAAGCTAAGCGGTTCATACATACACTTTTTCCAACTGATCAACCCTTTCAAGAGACCATACTGCCATATTTGGCCGGAGCCCTCATTTTTGCCGGAACGTTTGTGTTGGGAAACAACTATATGTATCGGCTTGTCTTTCTGTTGTTGACGTTGCCCTATTTGTTGAATCAACTGGCTCACTTCACAGCTAGTCAGGAGGCATCCTCGTTTTCTTCGGAAAATACCCTCTTGGTGTCCAGCCTGCTGTTAATGGGTATATATGGCACAGGGGTGTTTGATTTTTTTAGCGATGAAACGTGGAGAATCGTAGATTGGTGCATGGTTGGCATCTTACCTGCCTTGTTGCTTTTGTCGCTCTATCCTTGCTTCAAAAAAGAAAACGGTAAACAATCTGTGCAATGGTTGCCTTGCTTAACCATACTGCAGTTTTGGATGGTGTTGCTACAGTTCTACGGTTACAGAATGGGCGAGTTTTTTATCCCCTGGTATGCCATTATGGGATTAGCAAGCTGGGGGCTTTTGCTGACTTTTTTAGTAGCTACTGTCCATTTTCTGACTCACCGACATACAACCAGCCCTGCCAGGTAATGACTGAGGTTCTGGAATCTGAGGTAATAAAAAACGCTAATAGTTTTTTTTGAAGTCTATTAGCGTTTTTTGAGTACCCAGAGCCGGGATCGAACCGGCATGGAAGTGAATCCACTGGTGTTTGAGACCAGCGCGTCTACCAATTCCGCCATCTGGGCATTAGCGGCCACGAAAGTACGG
>JAAYBL010000041.1 GCA_012718945.1 Bacteroidales bacterium | reverse complement strand
GATCCACCGATTCTAGACTCAGGCAGTTGTTAAACACACTACTTCCCAGGCTTGTCAACGTCGCGGGGAGCGACACCTTCCTAAGCGATGTGTTATTGAAAGCACTATAGTCAATCATTACCAGTTCAGTGCAGTTTTCTAGATGCGCATGCTGCAGGTTTGTGCAATTAACAAACGTAGCATCACGAATATAACGTGTGTTCAACGGTAGAAAAATTTCGGTCAGAGTTTTCTTCCCAGTACTCCAATCCTTACTAAATGCCTGGCTGGGCACCTCATACGACGGGTAAAACGTTGCACCCATTTGATGGCCTACGGTAACCTGGGATATATCCAAGACGGACAACGCTTCCAGACTGTCTCTCATGAAGTAAAAGTCGTTCTGGTCGATTATGCCCGTCAACGTCAAGTTGGTCACGCCCAATTTCTGATCGGGGGTTAAACGTTTGGACAAGGTGCCCGGCGTTTTAACCTCAAGGCTTAGCCTTGGATCCACCTTGAATACCACCAGCATTTTTCCAGCGGTTATCACCTCGCCAACTGAAATCGCATTGTTTAGCACTTTAGACGTCACATTGGTTCCGTTGTAACTAACTTTGTCAACGATGTACCCTTGGTTTGGTTTCAACGTAAAGACGGCTGCCACCCCACTTGGAATCATCACATCGGTCGTATCTTTTATCAACGGCGTGTTCAAGTATTCCACCGATCCGTTCTTGCCGGTGACCACCTCTACCTTATGGAAGGTGCCAAGGGTCGCTACCGGTGAGAATTGCACCGATAACGATGAGGGACCAGTAAGGATGGGTGTCACATAGACCGCGTTGCTTTTCTGAGCCATGCTGGACGCCTCATTGAAACGAATGCTGTCGATGACAAACCCGTCTGAGGGAAGCACGGAAAATACCAGGGTCGAAGCGCTGTCTGCCGACAGGGCTATGATGGTATCCTTAAACAGTGTGTCTTCCCGTTTTAAGGCCCCATTCCCTTTGACCGTCACTTGGAGAGGAAACTTCTTCAGCTTAAACGTCACTCCAAACGTGGCGCTTTCCTGTCCGGCAGCCAAGTAGTAGCTGTTGTCATCAAGGTTGGCACTTTGTCCGTTTACAATAAAGCTGGCTACCTCATAACCCGGATCAGGCAACACCTTAAGTTCAACAGCGGCTTCCATGTGGTAAATAACCTCCCCGTTTTCAACCGTTTTACCTGCAACGGTGGCCACACCATGTGATCCGATGTTGACCAGCAAACCCATTTCCTTGATGGTGGTAAACGACGACCAGTTCGGAGCCATTGAGTAATATTTAACCGATCCAACGGGAACAAGGAGTTCGCAGGTGGAAAGGTTAACACCGTAAAATACGTTGTCAGGTAGCGAAGGAACATTTTTGGAATAAATGACAACGTTCTTCAGTTGAGAGCAATTAGCAAACGCATAACCACTCATTTGATTGATGTATGACGGCAGCTTGATGGATTTCAACGAGGTGCAATTTCCAAAAGCTAAGTAATCCAACGAAATCGACTTACACTCTGACAAATCCACCGTTTGCAACGAAGCGCAGCCTTCAAAAGCTTGATAGCCTATACCATTCAGTTGGGGGTTCACCCTCACCAAACTCACACCTTTGCACGCACTAAAAACGCTCTGGGGTAGTTGTGTTAACGCAACGCTGGCACGTAAATCAATCGTATCTAATTGGGCACAATTCGCAAACGCATACTCCCCAAGACTTGACAACGAAGCCGGGAACAACAGACTACCCGTCATCGATGAACAACGTTCAAACGCTCGGTTGCCAATGGACACAATCTGACTTCCAAAGGGGATGTCCGTCATCAACCGGCACCCCGAAAAGGCTTTCTCACCTATGGTCTTGATCCCTACCGGTGCTTTGAACGAAAGGAGCTGTGTCTTGCCTTCAAAGGCACTGTTGGGAATGGCATCAATGTTCGTTCCCGACACATCGACAGTCATCAGTTGGGTCATGGATTTGTTCATCACCCGGAAATCCTCGCTGTTCAATGTACCCGTAACCACCAGGTCACTGACATCAGTCAACGCCACCCCTTGTTGGGTGATGGCACTGCCCAGCGTGCCGGCAGTCGCGACATGAACATTGACAGAGGTGCCCGATGTGCTTAAAATGGTGTATTGATTCCAACCGGTTGCACTTTTATAGGCGCTGACGGCTTCTTTGGGCACAAAAATCAACGCAATCGATCCACCAAGTGAGGTATCTAAGGTTGGCGGCACCAGTGCATCAATGTGTAGAGCTACTAATTGATGACAATTGTCAAATGCATTATACCCTATCCCCCACAGCGTAGACGGTAAGATGATGGTCGATAGGTTCGAAAGATTGCTTAACGCATAATTTGGTATCTTATTGCGCCCTTCACCCTCAATAACAACCTGTTGCATATCGATCCTTCGCAAATTCTTCAAACTATCCCGAATAAAAAACAAATCGCTGCGATCCATCCTTCCCGTTATGGTCAACGTGGTCAGCTCACCGCATTGTTCGCTGAAAAAATACGAAGACAAGGTACCGGGCACCTCCACATTGACCGAAGCAACCGGATTGATCCGGAAGCTGGCAGACAGGCTGGCATCAGCCGTGGCATTCTCCACCGTGTATGTATGGTTGACAACAGCAGCAGTGACATCCACCCCGTTGACAGTCAATTTATCCAGGATGTAGCGATCCTCAGGAAGCAGCGTAAAGAGGGCGGATTCACCCGCTTTGACAGCCACAGACGTGGAAGCCAGCAGCGGTGTGTTTTTATACATGATTGAGCCGTGCGTACCTGTCTCTACCGTGTACCGATACAGCGTGCCCACGGCGGAGGCGGAGGCAAATTTGACCACAAGGGTGGCATCATCGGTAAGTTTGGGGGCGTAGAAAAGGCTGTCTTGTTGGACGATACAAGGCAAGCCGTTAAAGAATACACTATCGATGACAGATCCCACCTCTGGCTTCAAGACAAAGTTGGCCGAAGTGGCACTGTCCAACAGCATGGCATAGGGTGTATTCAGCGTCTTTCCCTTGTAGATCACCACCCCGTTACCCGCTGTTCTGATGGTCAATTGATATTGTTTGATTTTAAACGTCGCCTCGATGGTCGCCCCGACAACGCCGGCCTGCAACTGATAGGTGTTATTCGTCAGTTGCACCTGGCTGCCATTCACCAACAACCGATCCACTTTGTAACCAGGTTCAGGAATGAATTCAAGCAAGACGGCTTGTTGATTATGGAAAAAGACCTTACCGTTCGCTAAACGAACACCATTGGCCTTCACGCTGCCGTGCGCTCCTATGGTCGGAAGTACGCCCACGCCGATAATGGTTTCAAAAAACCAATTGGGGGCATTGAAATAGGCAGCCTCAGACCCAATGGGGACATACAGCACACACGTACTCAAGGGTATATCGCCGAAAGTGGTCGTGGTGGTCGAGGGTACCGTTGAGGAAAGCATGGTAAAGCGCTCCAAGGCTGAACACCCCCTGAACTCACTCCCAATTGCTGTCAAAGAAGGGGGCAGGGAAACCCGTTTTAGTTGTCTACATTCGGCAAAGGTATCCCCACCATTCAAGGCGACCAGATTGGTACAGCCCGACAAATCGATTTCAACCAACGCACTGCAATTATAAAAGGTACCCCATTGAAAAGAATTCAACGAATTTGGCAACAACACGGTTGTCAACTGCGTACAAGCATAGAAGGCCATCCCACCCATCGTTGTCAACGTTGTGCTGGCAGACATATCCACCTGTTTCAATGACGAACAATAGCCAAAAGCCCCATTACCCAAGCAGGAAAGCGTTTCTGAAAACCGTATGGAATCCTTCAAGGCATAACAAGCATAAAAAGCATTCTCACCAATAGAGTCGATGCCGGCCGTAAACGTATAAGTGGTCAGTTGATTGCAATTAGTAAAAGCTGAATTCCCGATTTTGTGTACACTAGCTGGCGCCTTAAACGTCTTGAGTTGTTGCCTGTCCTTGAATGTTTCATCGGGAATGACCGTTGCATCAGTGCCCGATACATCAATATCCGTGAGGTTGACCATGGTTTTTCCCAAGGTATTGAAGTCGCGGCTGTTGATTTTACCCGTGACCACCACACGTGTTATCCTTGTCAAATCGTAGCCTTGTGCTTTCAACACGGTGGACAACGTACCAGCCGTTGTCAGATTGACCGATGCAAACGTCGAATCGGCTATTTCAGCCGCAGCAATTGCTGTTGTCAAAGCAAAGGTAACCACACACAACAGGGTGGAAAAAAACGCTCTTTTCATGGGAATAAGGTCTATGGGTTCAACCAACTGATGGCTTAAAAACATGGTCAAATATAGACATACTTTTCCTTATCGATCCAGCAAATCGTTTAAAAAAAAACGTTTTTTTACAAACGAAAAATCAAGGACTTTTAACCGGATGCCACTATTTATTACCACCTCAATACCAACGGATTACGTCGATTATTAGCGGCAATGGGGTTACTTCAGATTCCCCAACCGTTTCTTGGCTTCAACGAGTCCCAGGTCGGAGGCAGTCTGCAGGTCATGCATTGCCTCCTCGGTGTTCTTATTCTTCAGGTGCAACAAGGCTCGTTGGTAGTACGCCTCGGGATTGGATTGGTCCAATTCGATGGCCTTGGTCAACGCCGCCATTGCTTCAACCCTATCTTTCAGGCCAACGTATGCCATACCAGCCCCAAACCATACCTCTGCCACATCTGGGTGGTTCACATACCCTTTGCGAAACGCATCCAAGGCATCTTTGTAATTCTTCTTACTCAGCTCAAGATTACCCAAGTGGCAATTAAGCTCCTCATTACCATATATACTGGCAAAGTCTCCATTCCAATAGGCGGCTTTAGCGTTTTCAACATCACCACGCTCCAACAACAGATTCCCTTACCACAAACCCGCCTCCTCTACGATCAGAGACGCAGCATGATAATGCATTGTAGCGCCCTCCTCGTCGTTTTGCTCATGGCAAATCAAAGCCATAAAGTAGTTCGCCATCCCTCGATTGTACCGACTGAACGGTTCGTATTTATCCGCAAGGAGATCGTTCAACGTTTGTTTGGCTTCTTCCTGTATACCCACTCCTTTCCACAGTCAAAACACTTGTTGACCCGCCTGAACACAGGGAAAATGGCTCCAAAGACCACACTGACCAGCAGCATCAACACATCGGGCACCTTCTTCTTTCCCACGTTTTCCGACTGACAAAACGGGCAGTGTTTTTCATCGGTCTCCTTGGTGCGGTACACCACCTCCACCTTTTCCACCTTCTCAGGATGCAGGTAGCCTCCTTTTTCCAGCACCTGCAACGCCACCTCAACGTCTTCCTCCCTCACCAACAACTTGACCCCGCCCACGGCATTGGAATAAAAGGGCTGTATCTGCGTAATGTTTTCATCCTTCAACACAGACTCTATCCCCTCAGAGGCCAAATACCCCTGCACCATATGCGCCTCCGTCGGCATACTCATCGCGATCACTTCTTTCAAGGTTGTCATAGGCTGGGGAGTTTTGGTAGGTTGTTATAGTTTTATCGTTGGGATACCCGTGGTTTATCGTAATACCATCGTGGGCACGAACGGATGCTAGGTGGAGGAATGACAAAGATATGGTATAATCTGAGTTGGCGATGAGGAGTCGACAAAAAACATAATCGTTTCATTTTTCACCATTTATTTCTATTTGCATATTGCTTTTTAACCAATCATCACTATCTTTGCATGACAATTATCAACGCTTGGAAGTCACTATCGACGATAAGGAACTTGAAAGGCTTTATGAAACCGGAAAACCAACAAATTGAAATTGAGACCGGAAATCATAAACAAGTTCTTTGCCACCATCCAGAAAATCGATGCGGCAAAGGACATACACGACTTGTGGAAAGACCCATCACTCAACTTTGAACAGTACAACACACACTACTCCATGAGACTTAGCGGGAAATACCGCCTGGAAATGACTATTGACTGGTTAAACGAAGCTAAAACAACCGGCACTTTCCATATTTTCAGGATTTCCAATCACTATGGAGATTAACAACAAAAACACTCATGGCCTCCATTAAAGAGTTAAAAGCCGCAAGAAAATTCGGTCCCGGCTACTTTATCAATGAACAAATGGAACTGCGCGGCTGGGTACAGGAAGAACTGGCCCAGGTGCTTGGCATATCACTCAAGCACCTGAACACCATCATGCAAGATAAGCAACCCCTGACCACTGATATTGCCCTGAAGTTATCAAGCGCCTTCCAAACATCTCCCCAGTATTGGCTCAACCTCGACAACGATTACCGTCTCTGGTTGGAACAAGACAAGCACGATCATCTTGCAATGGTTGAGTTGAAAGCCACCATTTACAGTCGGATGCCCATTCGTGACATGATGAAAAAAGGATGGATAAAACACACAAGGGATTTCAAGGAATTAATCACCGAGGTCAAGCATTTTTGGGGCATTGATCAGGTGGACTTTGCCTTCCTTGATGCCTCCCTGTTGCCGTTATGCAAAAAGTCAAGTGCCTACAACCAGTTCAATGCCTCCTACGCTGCCACCTGGTTTCAAATGGCCAAGACAATCAGCTCACACATGGAATGCCCGGCATACAATAAGCCTGGCCTCGAACTCCTATATAAACAGATCGCTTCTTATACCACCCAAAACGACGGTATCACTCGTTTCATAAATGACCTGCACGCAAACGGCGTCCGTTTCCTCGTACTCCCACACCTGGAAAAGACCTATTTGGACGGGGCTGCTTTTTTTCAAGAGGACAAGCCGGTTATCGTTTACACGGCCCGCTACAAGCGTATCGACAATTTCTGGTTTACGGTTGCCCATGAAATCGCCCACATTCTTAAACACCTGGACGATAAAACGCCCTACATCCTCGACAACCTTCGTGAAGAAGCCTCCGACAAACATGAGGTGGAAGCCAACAAACTTGCCGCCAAACACCTCAAACATGGTGAAATCCTCTCTTGGCTTGATCCCCACCTCAATTACCTAACCGTCAAAAATGTAACAGATTGTAGCCAGGCCCTCAACATACATCCAGCCATCATTATCAGCGCTCTCGCCTTCAACAAGCAACTATCCTACCGCAACCAATCTCTTTTCAATGAGGATGTCCTACAACTAATCCCAAAACAATACATTCATCCATCCATTCACCCATAGATCGATCCAACCCCTTCCAACATCGCACGCCTCTCCTCCCTCAATAGGTTACGCTTCGCCAGATCCGGCTCCTCCTTGATGCGCTGCTGCACGTTCAGATATGCAGCTGAAAACTGCAGAAACGACTCAGCAGAGAGCAGGGCTTCCACCCAGGCTGCAAAGTCAGCCCAGTCTTTCTCGGTTGCTGAATACCCCAGCACCTGACGCGCCTGCCAGTCCCGTTCAACATCATCAAACGCACCATCCTCGGCCGTTACCCGCCTGCCAAAAAACGCATTCCACACCCAGGTTCCACTGACCCAAGCCGCCACCGCCTTGCGTTCAGCCTCCTTCAGCTTCCCAACTTTAAACAGCGTCAACGCCCACTCCAACAGAAACTCACCGTAGCAAACATCGTCCGGAAAATGCTTGGCAAACCATCTAAACGTATTCATGGCGCCCTTGTAGTCCCTGATTTTCAGGTACAGCCCTGGCACTACATACCGGTATCCGGCACTATCGTCATAATATCCACCCCAGCGCTTCTTGTCTTCAGCCAACGCACGCTTCACCCTGGTTATCTTTACGCGTACGCGCTCAATTTGTTTTTCAGTCATTGTCAGGTACTCTAAACGTCAATATGACAATCAATGGGCCTCTGGTTAATCACACGGATCCTTCAGAGTAAAGGTAAAATCAAACCCCTCGTAGGACTCAAGCATTTGCTCAAATCGTTCCAAGGTCACCTTCTTCCCATCCACTACAAAATACCTATCGAAATTGGTTCCCAAATAGTCATCACCCCACTCGATACGCCCAAATAAGGTATTTGATCGACCAATCTCCCACATTCCATCCCGATACGTAAGAGACCGACTATTTTTCCCCCTCTTTATTTTCGCCTTGAGTTGATCCTCACAGGCATCAATATCCGCCCTGTTATCATTCAAAACTTTAAAACGGTAAGGCTCTCTACCAAACTCACTCACCACCTCCAGTGCCTCCGACACCAATCCTGACGACACTCCAAACGTTAATACCTTGAAATGGTAGGCCTTCCCCCACCTATCCTTAACGTGGTAATCGTAACCACTGTCCATTGTGTTGATGATAATACTGCTCATAGGATGACAATTAACGTGAGTAATACGTACTAGACGATGCGCTGCTGTAAAGATAGAGATGATTGGATAAAGAAGCGGCTTCAAAAAGCGGTATTTATTTTGAAAAAGACCTATTTTTACACATGATGAATCACCAAAATCATACCCATAAAGGTATTATTGTCGATTAAACCTGAATATGCCTACTAAATCTTTGACGAGGGCGGTTGGTCGGTTAGGGTGGTAATCTACGTAGAAACGAATGGCATCATAGTGTTTAAACCAGCGTTTGCCGTCCTCCCAGTAGGTGTATTTATTGAGGGTAGAGTATTCTACTCCCCACTTGTCAGACCACTGGGTCTCGTTTTTAAGTTTAGTTCGTTGCCATTGTAAACCACTCTTTGTGCCTGAGCTGGGTTCTGTCAAGGCCGACCTTTAGGTCGCTTGTCACAGCCTTGACGGGTTCCGGGT
>JAAYBL010000305.1 GCA_012718945.1 Bacteroidales bacterium | reverse complement strand
TTCCCGCTATGTCAGCGCCTATTTTGAGCGTCAAGTAGGTTGTTAGTAAATATAACGTTACATTTGCGTGCACTTACCTACTAATAGACCATGAAAATGATGTTTACTAAATGCTGGCTATCCAGACTGCTGGTTGTGGCCTTTCTCCTCGTTGGAGGTTGTTGTTTTTCGGACTTATCAGCAATGGGCAAGGCAATGAGTGTCGAGCATTCAAAAGTGTTGACATTACCCGAGGAATGGCAGGGTAATTGGATTGATACCAAAAGTAATGAGTGGGTGGTCGGTTTTTTTAAACCATTCGCCATATACCAGTCGGATTTTTGGGACTATGTGTCGGTACAGATTGTTGGGCAGACAGCCGATGAAAAACCGGTCAACGCTGTTGTGACACTAGCCAAGGATGGTCGGTCGGTGCGTTTTTCCATGAAACAGGATAAAAAGGGCCGATTGGTGCTGCAACCTTCCTCGGGGAAAACCATGACCTGCATCAAGGCGGGCACACAGTATCCTATGTATCCCAAAAAAGACAAGGCGTTCTTTACCGAACCCACGTTCAGGGTGGATACGGCGACCATCATCGGGTATTTTCACCATTGGAACGCTATTCCTGACAGGTTTGCAGCCAGTATTAAGGGAAATCCGTTCACAGTGGCAGTACACAACCTGGTAACAGGCAATCAAGATAAACATATGGGCGATATCGACAGCCTTGGACGGTTTAAGGTGCGGTTTCCGTTGCTCAATGCCCAGGAATTGTATGTTGATTGGGGGCGGCTCACCAGTCAGGCTGTCATGGAACCGGGAGACACCCTATTCCTATGTGCTGATTTGTTGGATTTTATTCCCAGAGAGGAAGATGGCAGTATGTTCGGGTACAGGTTGCGTCCTAAACAAGTGTTGTTCATGGGTGAGAATGCCAGGCTCAACAATGAACTGGAGCGGTATAAATTAACCAAATGGAGTGCATCGATACGGACGTTGGGATTTAATACAGCGAATACCAACCAGCGGGAATCAGACAGTGCTTTTCTAAGCGTGAAGAAGAAGGAATATGAGTTGAGGGTTGCTGTGCTCGATAGTTTCCTGACAACTTACCCTACGGCATCCACCAAATTTGTCCGCTTTTGTCGTAATTGGGAAGATTGGAATGTGGTGCGTGATTTGATGCAGCATCGCTTTTCGCATTTCGGAACGGGGGATTTGCGGTTGGATCCTGCATTTTTAGCGTATGTGCGTGAAAAGATGCCTGTGATGGAGCCGTGGATGTTGACCTTGTTCAGGGAGTATTATACGTTTACGCGTGACTGGGTGGAATATCACAACAGCGTGGACGGCAATCGTGGGATTAACGTGACAATAGACAGCCTGGTAGCTCATTTGAAACGAACGGGAGTGTATGAGGGCGAACTGGTACTATTAGGAGATAGCATCATCTCCTTGGCCAAAATGATCAATGAAGCGGATACTTCGTTGCAACAATCAATGTATGAGGCTAACAAAGATAAATTTGACCGTTTTTATGGCCATCCCGTTGTAAAAGTTGGGATAGAATATTTGTTTGAAGATGCGACGGACGCTGGAGATAAGGGTGACTCGTTGCTGACCTGTCTGCCTGCAAGAGCGTTGTGGTGGGCTCATCGTTATTTTGAAAAATTGGATCAGCATCACCTGCCATTCAGCTCCCGGCAACTGCAACGGATGCGTGAGAAAGTTGTTTATCCTGATTTGGTGGCTCAACTGGAGCAGATTAGTGCTTTTTATGCCAACGTCAAAAATAAGGGCATGACCTATGAGGCCAGTTTGAAGAACACGGAGCACCTTAAGGAGTATACGGATGCCAAGGCGTTGTTTGATACCTTGATTGCGCCGTACAGGGGCAAGGTTATTTACCTGGATTTCTGGGGTACATGGTGCGGACCTTGCAAGGAAAATATGAAACTGGTGAAACCGCTCAAGGAAAAACTGGAAGGCAGGAACGACATTGTCTTTATGTACCTGGCCAATCGTTCACCCGAAGAAGACTGGAAGAGTGTCATCGCTGAAATGGATTTGACGGGGGAAAACGTGGTACATTACCGTCTGCCGGAAAACCAGCAGGCCATGATCGAGCGGCTGTTCAATGTCAGCAAATTTCCTACTTACCTGCTCATCAACAAAGAGGGTGTGGTGATGGACACTGATGCCAAGTCACCGAGGGAAGGTATTGAAACCTTCAAGCAAATCTCGTCAATGATCCTTTACGGTACTCCAACCCCTCCTGAAGGAGCTTCCTTCTGAGAATAATCACAAAAAAACAACCCCAAACGTATGATGTGACGTTTGGGGTTGTTTGCTTTAAAAGGGTTATTATCTTTATAAGAGTTGTTTCCTCTTACTGGACCAAAACCTTGATTCTTTCGCGTTTTGATCCGGATTGGACGGTTACAATGTACACACCTTGGGGCAAGGCAACCGAAAAACTGGAGCCGTCAGTAATTTGGGTCGATTGAACGTACCCCAGCAGGTTGTGAACGGTCACAGTGGCTGATGTGGGCAGGTTGTTCATGTGCAGGTAGCCGTTTTCCGTGTAGGCAATGATCGAGGCCATGGAGGGGCTGGAAGGATTGGCGGTAAAGGAGTTGTCGATGGCTTTGAGTTCATCGGCGCTCAGGATGAGCCAGCGTTGCAAGGTGGCGGCATTGCTGATGTCAAAGGCTGAAGCCATGAGGGTTTTGCCTGTTGATGTCGTGAGGGTGTTGGGTGTCTCAGAAGCCGAAGGATAGATGATGTAATACCCTTTTTTGGTCAGCTTCTTGCCATCTGTTCCTACCTGGGTATTGATGCGGGCACCCATGAGCTGGAAGTAATTGGAGACGGCAGGTGTTTCCCTGTCTACCAGCCTGATGCCATTGATACCGGTGGCGACATAGGTCAAGAGTTTGCCGGTGGCCACGTTGCGCAGGGTGTAATAGCAGTTGACGGGGTTGAAGGTAAGGTACCAGGCGGCGGTGTCGTTGGCGGCGGCCTGGGCGGCTGTCAAGGTTTGAATACTCA
>JAAYBL010000304.1 GCA_012718945.1 Bacteroidales bacterium | reverse complement strand
GGGTCTTGGGGATGATGCGGATGGCTGTTACCTGGTCTTTAGACAGCTGTGTCTCTATGTTGAAGGTGCGCAGGCTTTCCAGTTCATCTCCGAAGAAATCGAGGCGATAGGGCCATTCGTTACCCCATGAAAAGACGTCAATCAAGCTGCCTCTGACGCTGAACTGGCCGGGCTCATACACATAATCCACGCGTTCGAAGCCGTAATCGTGCAGTAGTTCGATGACAAAACCGGTATCGATGCGTTCGCCCTGGTGCAAGTCGAGCAGTTTGGTCTTGAGTTCCTGGTCGGGGGTGACGTTCTCGAGCAGGCTATCAGGGTAAGCGACAATTACACCGGGGACTCCTTGTTGTAGGGTATTGAGTACATCGGTACGCAGGATGGCGCTACCGGGATCCTCTCCGTTGCTGAGGGTGCGCTTGAAACTGGGTGGGTAAAACCGCACCTGTTCGGGGCCGAGTAGTTGTACCAGGTCGTGGTAGATGTAGCCGGCGCGTTCGGCGTCGTCTTCCAATACCAGACAGGTGCGTTTCAGATTGGTGAACAGGGACCCCAGGCAAAGGGCTGCTGTTGAACCGTTTAAACCGTCCAAATGTAGGTTTTCCTTGTTTTCGGACAATAGTGTAACGCCCGCCCTGAGTGTAGGGTGGGTTTTATAGAGCCTGAGTAGTGATTCCAATTCCAATTGTCAGGTACTTAACGTCAACATGTGCGGCATTTTACCAATGGCGCAATTACGGGGCAAAAGTATAAAATAGTTGTGGAATATACGCATCTGTAGGGAGATCTGTTTTTGGGTTATGATTTTATTTCTGAATATTGCTTATATAATAAAAATAAGTAATTTTGTCATTTCAATAATAGTTGATTTGTAAGGTCTGAATGTATGATTCTATTTAAACAATTGGTTATTCTTGAGCGTATGCATGCGCTGATTAGTCAGTCGTGTACGGGAACCCCAAAAGCGTTTGCGCGAAAGATCGGTGTCAGTGAACGGTATCTGCATAAGTTGATTGACGAATTGAAAGATATGGATGCTCCAATCCAGTATTCCCGGAGAGATGAGACCTATTCCTATGCAGCGCCTTTTGAAATAAAGATTTCGTGTACCATGAGGCGATTGACGGGTAAGGAGCAAGGTTCCATTTCTGCCGGACATGGATTGGTAAATGTTTTTCCATTTCAACGATTGAATACCGATTTTTCGTATCGTGGATATGGCTATAAGGGTCTGCTATCCTGAATTGGAGGGTTGATTTAATGTTAATGAAAGAGGCTTTATTTGTTGTTTGCTGCTTTTTTTGAGCAGTGGCTGTCGATACATTTGCAGTGTCTTTGGGAAGATTTGAGTGCACGCAATAAATCCGAAGGCCTACAAGCAAAAATTGCTTGTACGTAAGTGTATATAATAAACTTGAAAACCATGAAAACAGTAAAAATGGATGGCGTAAATGTGTATGCGCTGAATGCGCTGGAACAAACGCAAATTGGTGGTGGTAACGTGTATGGCGCAGTAAAAGCATTTTGTAAGGTAGTAGGCCTTTATGACTATATAGATGCCTTTGTTGGAGGTTTCAAAGAGGGCTTCAAGGATGGTTATTCGGATCAACAAAACAAATAGTAACAAACTAATCGTATGGAAATAAATGTAAAATCAGGTTCATTTCATTCAATGAACGTGCTGAATGCTGAGGAAATGTCAATGCTTTACGGGGGCAATGTGCAACAGTTTATTCATGATGCCGGGAACTTTATTGGCCATTGTGTTGGTTATGCGGTAGGTGTTGTCAAAGATGCCGTTATGGCTCATGGTGATGATGTAGTCGCATCGGGTGGAGCCGCTTCTGTAATGGCTTTCAAATAATACTTGCATAAGAATGAAATAGGGAGAATAGAGTAAGAAAGAGGCCTTATAAGGTGTCTTCTTACTCTATTGTAACTGCTCTATTGTAACTGCTCTATTATAACCGCTAATTATAACAGCCCCATGAAGAAGTCAAGACTACTGGATTTGTATCGTTTTTTTTACAAGAAAAAACCAATGATGCTGGTTTTGTATGGTTGGATTTTTGCGCTTGCCTGTACCTCAATTGTTATTTCCATAAGCTTATTGTTGGACACAGAGTGGGGCTATCAACCCCAAATTGAAGATAAGATCTATGATTGGTTTGTAGTGGTGATGGCGGGGCCTTTTATAGGTGTTCTGTTGTCTCCCTACCTGCCTTTGAAAGTGGCGGGATGGTTTAAGAGGCGTCCCAATTTTTTGATTATACTGTTTGCCGCTCTGATCTTTGGCGGTATGCATTATAAATCGCTGCTGATGGTCGTGACTGCCTTTCTGTATGGACTTTGTTGGGCATTATTTTGTTTGATACTCATAAGAAGGAGGAAACACCCTCTTTTCCATGTTTGGTTGATGTATGCCTTACATAATGCTGCCTTGCTTGGCATTGCCACAATGTGGCCTGAATAGGGACTGTCTTGAATCTTAGTTAGGTTGGGTAATTCACATAATGCCAAAGGATACCAACGTATTGTGAAATGTGTACCTTTGCGAGCATAAATTGAATCCTGGCGATAATACTATGACCTTAGGCAGAGGCTTTTTCCTGCTTCTTTTTGTAACTACGGTGTTAATGGGTACAGCCCAGCCACAGCCGTATTATGCGTTCAATAACCTGGATGGCAAGACCCAGCATCTCTGTGTCAGAAGCATGACTCAGTCTGCCGATGGTATGATGTGGTTGGCGACAGAGCAAGGGTTGTATGGTTATGATGGGTATCATCTGATAAACAGATCGCAAGAAGATAAGCTAGTTGACAGCATGGATGCTGGAAGTTTCAACCATCTCATGGTCACAGGTGATAGCTTGCTCATTGGTTGCGATAATGGGCTTTTATCGTTCGACCTGAGAACCTATCAGTTTCGTCGCTTGCCTTATCCGATTGATGAGATGGTCAAAGGCATCGTTAGGATGGGATCGTCCATCTGGGTAGCGACGGAAGGCGCAATCTACAGGGATGGAAACAAATGCGCGCCCAGTCTGACTTCTATCGTCTCCTTGTACACGGATGAGCAGAACCTGTACATCGGTACAACGAATGCCGTTTACCGCTATGATCCGACTGTCCAGCAACTGGAGAAAATGGTGGATGGCATCACGTATGCCTCGAGCTTTTATTACGACAGGCAGGAACAGCTTTTGTGGTTAGGAACGGCTTCTCAGGTAAGGGTATGGGATATCAAGGCAAGAAAGGCGGTATACACCATCAAAGTGCCTGTGGCAAAAACAATTTGTGCAGACCATTATGGCAACAAACTGGTTGGAACCGACAATGGACTTTATCTGATTGGTAAGGATCGACGTACCAAGGCTGTTTTTCACGATGCCAGGAGGGAAAATTCATTGGCGGGCGATGCCGTATGGAGCTTTTTCAGGGATCAACACAATACCATCTGGATAGGGACCAACAGTGGGGTGTCAGTGATCCCCGGTGACGGATGGATGACGACGTATACCTTGCCTTCCATTACCGGTCAGGGGACGGGTAATCAATTTTTCTGTGTTTTCAGTGATTCCCAAGGGCGTTTATGGTTGGGTGGTTCGAATGGTTTGTTGTGTCTGGAACAGTTGGGTAAAGACACGCAGTCGTACCGTTGGTACAGGATGAACGATCCCCGTTATCCCATCCCACATAACCGTATCCGTGTCATTGTTGAGACTGGCAACGGTTCGATACTGGTGGGGGGTGATATGGGATTGATGCAGTACGATGACGCGTCGCAGCAATTCAGGCGGTATGTCATTGACGAAGATCCGTACAATTGGGTGTATGATATCAAGGAAAGGAACAACGGTGAACTTCTTTTGACCACCTTTACGGCCACTTATATGGCCACGTTGGACAAGGCTACGTCACGTGTCGTTGTCAGGAGAACACTGCCAAGAGCAGATCTTGCAGGCAGCATGAGTAAGATGCAAGCCGTCTTGCTGCACTATGGTTTGTCGGGTAAGTACCTTTCAGCCTATGATGATGCTGGAAATGGAGTAGTGGTGCTTGGTGGGACCGATTGTTTTTCCGTGCTGGATACGAAAAAACTGAAGGCATCACGGACGAACAGGAACTTGGCCATTACCGACATCAGAATCAATGCTGAGCGCTATGTTGATCGTGCTGCCTTGCTTCAAGGAAAGGTGGTTTTGTCACCAGAAGACAGGATTATTGACGTCTTGTTTTCCGATTTCAATTACTTGGGAGAGCCAACCCATCATTTCTTCTACCGCCTTGATGAGGGGGAATGGGTGCCAGCTCATGCGGGCAACAACACGATTACACTGACCAATCTAGGGCCTGGTTCGTATACGCTTTCCATTCGTTTCTCGGATAGTACAACTGAAGCCTTGTCGCTGGCAATAAAGGTAAAGGCACCCTGGTATGCTTCAACGCTTGCAAAACTCATATACCTGTTGGTGGTTGGCTGTCTGGTATTTGGCCTTTATTACATCTTGCGTCAACGCCAACGTATTCGGAGGGAGCAAGCAGAGCATCAAGCGGTGATGCTCCAAGCCAGGCAAAAGGAGCATGAGTTGCTCAGTGATAACGAGTATCTGGCTACCCAGTTGAGGTTGAAGTTGCAGGAAAAAGCCGGTGAAGCTGGCGTTTTATCGGACGATGAAAAGGTTTTGTTGAAACTGACAATACTCATTGAAGAGAATCTGTCCGATGCTGATTTGAATGTCAATACGTTGAGTGAATTGAGCGGTATCAGCGTCAAGCAGCTCTACCGCAAGATCAAGGCAATGACGGGTTTGACAACCGTTGCCTACATCCGTGACCAGCGTCTTAAGAAGGCAGCTGCCTTGCTGGCCAAGGGGACATTTACCGTGTCGGAAGTGATGTATATGGTCGGTTTTTCCAATGCTAGCTATTTTGCCCGCTGTTTTTCGGAAGCATACAAAACACTTCCTTCGGACTATAAAGGTTGATGTCCAAAGGAAGTGTCAGAGGTGCATTAAAGCGTCAGTCTGCGACTTGAGGCTTTATTTTGAAAGGAATGTTTGAACAATGCGGTTGGATACCTCACGTTGCTCGGGATTGAAGCCATGCCCTGCACCAGGTATGACGTTCAGGCTAGCTTGCTGGTAACGCTTCAAAGCTTCTTCTGAGTAGCTCAATGGAATGACGGCGTCGTTCGATCCATGAATAAGTTGCGCTGGCCCCTTGTATTGTGTGATGGTTTGATAGACATCAATCGTGCGGAGCTCTTCAAAGAAGTGGCGTCCAAGGGGTACATTCCACAACCGTGTCGTGTCGGGGATGGCGTTGACATCGGGGTAGCGTTTGGCCCAATTGTCTGGGATGCTCAAGGCTGGATAAACCAGGATAAGGTGACTCACTTGATCTTTTAAGTCGGCAGCTGCCAGAGCAGATATAAACCCTCCCTGGCTTTCACTGATGAGTATGATGCGGTCTTTATCTACATCTGATTGTTGTTGGAAATGGTGTACAATGGTTTTGAGGTCTTCTTTTTGGTCGATGACCGACATCTTCATGGTGTTGTTGTCGCTACGGCTGTGAATGGACCCGCAGGGGTAATCGAACGTATAGACGAGGTAGCCTAGGTCGTTGAGTGTTTTGAAATAATCACGACCGAAATGGTGTGTGCCGTTGAATCCGTGGCTGATAACTGCTACGCCTTTTTTGGACGGCGTGTTGGGCTCGCTCACGATACCATAGATCTTTCGTGATGGGCTACCTATCCACAGTTCGCTGACCTTACTGTTGGCTCCGAAGTTCTTTTGCTGCATCGTCCAGCCCGGATAGGCTGTGAGGTCTGATTCCAGGAAGAGGCTTTTATGGTGTGTATTGCCTTTCAGGTGCCAATCGAGCCAGGCGATGACCATGCGACCAAAGTCGCCACCACCTTTTTCGTTATAAGTACCACCATGACCTGCTTTGGGCATATCGCCGAGGGCCACTGGTACGTGTGAAATCCGTTCGAAGTCAAGCCTGGCATTCGGGTAGGCAACGTCGCTTTCACCCCCGATCAGGTACAGAATGGGGCCGTGCAACGCTTCAAGAGATTGTTTGCTGGCACCTGCCATCTCCATGTCGCCCATGCCGGCGTTCAGGATGAGGTAGGTCGACAAGCGGCGGTCTGCTGCGTTGCAAAGTACCTGGGCTCCGCCACAGGAGTGTCCTGCTGCTGCCATTTTGGTGGTATCCACACAACCATAGTAAGGGCTGTTGGGGTCGCTTGCCTGTCGACAGATCCAATCCATGGCATCAACCATCATGCTCGAGGGGGTGTGTGCATCGGGACGGTCGCCATACACTTGTTGCATGGACCCGATGGCAATGACAACATAGCCCTGAGACGCTACTTCTGTGAGCATTCGTTCATAGCCCACCGATGTGTCGGAACAACCTCCATTGCCCCAAATGAATAGGGGAAGCTTTTTATGGCTGGTTGAGGCCTTTGGGAGATGTTTGGGGCGATACACGACGAATTGAGGCAAAGAGGG
>JAAYBL010000303.1 GCA_012718945.1 Bacteroidales bacterium | reverse complement strand
TGCTGTCAGTAAGGGTCTGTAATGGTCGATGATGTGCTGTTTCTCCACATCAATGAGTAAAAGGCCCACACCGGTGGCCAAAAGAGCCGTCGATCCATCCACCCTCAGGTTGTAGACCGTCTTGTCGGCCGTCATGGCCTTGTTTTTAAAATCAGGCACATTGCGGATGGAACGACCTGTTACAAAGTCTAAATTTCCATCCGAATAAGCCACCACCAGGGTATTGGTTGGTTGACTCCAACCGATAAAGGCCACATCAAAACCATTAAAACCATCGATGGTTGAATACGTACTCACTACGTCGTTGTTGCTAACGTCAAATAATTTTCCCCTTGCAACGGCATATGTTTTATCCCCGGCAACAGCCACCTGATCCACTTGGTTGTAGGAAAAATGGGTGCGCCAGGTACCCACCGGCACACCTCCCGATTGGCCCATGGCCATCAAAAAGCTGCCGGATAAAGCGATGGAAAGTAACTTATAGCGTACTGCATTCATACATTGGACAACATTTGGCTCATTTTCTGCAATGCACGACCTCTGTGACTTATACTGTTCTTTTCCGTCGAATCCATTTCAGCAAAACTGACCGTAAAGCTTTCAGGCTGAAAAATGGGGTCGTAACCAAAACCGGCTACTCCTGCTTTTGTTTCCAATATCTGCCCATTCACTATCCCTTCGAACAAGTGCACCTCACCCTTCAAAATGAGGGCAATGACTGTACGAAATCGGGCATTGCGGTTGGTTTGACCTCGTAAATTGGTTAGTAATTTTTCCATGTTGTCAGCGGCTACGCAAGCGGCACCTGCGTACCTGGCTGAATATACACCTGGTTCACCTCCAAGCGCTTCTACTTCTAATCCGGTATCGTCTGCGAAACAATCAATGCCATATTTGTCATACACATACCTGGCCTTTTGAAGGGCATTGCCCTCCAACGTATCCTGTTCCTCGGGTAATTCATCGGTACACGCCACAGATGACAAACCAACCACCTCAAACGTATCATGGAGAATGGCGGCCGCCTCGGCCAATTTATGGCCATTATTGGTGGCAAACAACAAGGTTGGTTTCATCAAATACTAAGCTTGGCGGTAATGTCGAGCATGCGTCGGATGGGTTTTAGCGCTAACGCTTGCAGGTGAGGATCTATGGTTATTTCAGGGGTTTCCTTATCCAGACAATCGTACACTTTCTGCAGGGTATTCATTTTCATGAAAGCGCATTCGTTACATGCACACATGGCATCATCCGGTGGGGCCGGAATAAATGTCTTATCGGGACAAAGCCTATTCATTTCATGTAAAATACCTGATTCAGTGGCAACAATGAAGGTGTTGCAATCCGAACGTTTGGCGTATTTGATGAGTGAAGAAGTCGACCCTATGAAATCCGCCATGGTTTGAAGCACCTGTTTGCATTCAGGATGTACAATGAGTTTGGCTTGCGGATGTTGTTTCTTGAGTTGGATGATTTTTTCAATCGAGAATTGTTCATGAACATGACAGGCTCCATCCCATACCAACATGGATCGACCAGTCAGACCATTGATGTAATTGCCCAGGTTTCTGTCTGGTCCAAATATGATTTTTTCATCTTTGGGTAAGCTGTTCACGATACCTACAGCATTGGTGGAAGTCACCACAATATCGGTTAATGCCTTGACAGCTGCTGTCGTATTGACATAGCTAATGACGGTATGATCAGGATGAGCTTTTACGAAGGCTTCAAAAGCATCGGCCGGACAGCTGTCGGCCAATGAACAGCCAGCGTTGACATCAGGAATAAAGACCCTTTTGTCGGGACAGATTATTTTAGCCGTTTCACCCATGAAGTGAACCCCACAAAGCACAATGATATCGGCCTCTGTTTTGGCTGCTTCTTGTGCCAAAGCCAGGCTGTCTCCGATCACATCAGCAATGTCCTGGATGTCGTCATCCTGGTAGTAATGGGCCATGATAACGGCATTTTTCTGACACTTAAGCTGATTGATGGCTGTAATCAATTGATTCTTATCCATCGCTTTCTCTGTTTTAACAACGCAAAAATAGGCATAATATTACTAATTTTGCGTCTTTAAGCCCTCATCATGCCAAAGAAACGCCTGATAACCGAAATGAACAGGCTCAGTCCCGATGCCTTTAAGGAAGCGGACAAAGTGCCCATGGTCATTGTCCTTGACAATATCCGTAGTTTACACAACGTCGGTTCTGTTTTCAGAACCTGTGATGCTTTTCGTGTATCGGAAATCATTCTTTGCGGACTAACCAACACACCTCCACATCCTGAAATTCACAAAACAGCCTTGGGTGCAGAATTTTCTGTTCAATGGCGGTACGAATCGGAGACAATAAATGCTGTCAATCAACTAAAAGCAGCTGGTTATACCGTTTATGCCGTAGAACAAGCCCATAACAGTTTATCATTGCCCGATGTTTTACCTGACAACCAACAAAAATACGCACTGGTATTGGGTCACGAGGTAAAAGGGGTAGATCAGGCTGTTGTCGATGGTTGCCATGGTTGTGTGGAAATACCTCAATTTGGTACCAAACATTCGTTGAATGTCTCTGTGGCTGCTGGTATCGTTGTTTGGCACTTTTTTAACGGCCTTTCTTCCGATTTGATCTAGCATCGATTTTTCAATCTGACCAAACATTGTCAACCGTCAACACTATATTCTTATTTCTTATTAAGTTTAAAAATTAAAAGTAATAAGGATAATAGGGTGTTGAAAGTGTTGAGAACTTTTCTGACTTTATTTTCATCAACACCTTTTTTGACTTATCAACGACTTATCAACGTCGATACAGTAAGCAGGTACTTGAAAAACAAGCGTTTTAAAAAATAGGTTGATAACCTTGAAAAACGGTGTTGATGACTGCCTCCAAAAAAGGGGTTGATAACTCCGCTCAAAAAGGTTCATTCATGTGGCAAAACTATTTTGCCGTTTTATTTGGGCGATTCAAAAAAGCGTGCCGTATAAAAAAAACAATCGGTTGTATCAAAAAGTTTTCAGTTCTTGTCAACATTCATCAACACGTTATCAACCGTGTTTTTGTATATTTGTGCTCACCAAAATGAAAGCACCTTGACCAAGAAACCTGAAGATACCCCGCTCATCAGACAGTATTTTGAGATGAAAAGTAAGCATCCCGATGCCGTTTTATTGTTTCGGGTAGGGGATTTCTATGAAGCTTACGGCCAGGATGCGTTGACAGTGGTTGATATACTAAGCATTGCGCTGACAAAAAAGTCGAACGGAGCTGCCGGTCCCATAGAAATGGCTGGATTTCCGCACCACGCGCTTGATAATTTTCTACCCAAATTGGTCAGAGCCGGACGACGGGTGGCCATTTGCGATCAGCTTGAAGACCCAAAGTTGACCAAAAAACTGGTCAAACGGGGTATCACTGAATTGGTGACACCCGGTGTCTCAACCAATGAACACATCCTTTCTCAAAAAGAAAACAATTTCCTGGCTGGCCTCCATATAGACAAGAACAGGGCAGGGGTGTCCTTTCTGGATATTTCCACCGGAGAATTCTACACAGCAGAAGGTACCATAGAGTTTGTTGATAAGTTGTTGGGATCGTTTGCTCCCAAAGAGTTGCTTTATGAAAGGGGTAAACGAGCTTTCGTTCAGGAACGTTTCCATTACAGCGGTGCCCGCTACGAAATGGATGATTGGGTCTATACCGAAGAATCGGCCAATACCCGCCTGCTCCGCCATTTTCAAACCAAGCATTTGAAAGGCTTTGGTATACAAAATATGCCTTTGGCCATTATTGCTTCGGGTTCCGTGTTGTATTACATGGATATGACCGAGCATACACAGATCAGTCATATTCGTTCCTTGTCTCGCCTGGATGAAGAGCAATACGTCCGTTTGGATCGTTATACCATCCGCAGCCTGGAGTTGTGTGAGGCTATGAACGAAGGGGGTAAAAGCCTTTTATCTGTCATTGATCGAACGCAAAGTGCCATGGGTGGCCGTTTGATGCGCCGCTGGCTCCTTTTTCCCCTCAAGCAAGTTGAGCCCATCCGAGTACGTCAAGATATCACCGAGTTTTTTTTCAAACAACCCCTGTTGACAAACGCTGTTCGTCAGATTTTAGGGAGTATTGGTGATTTGGAGCGCATCGCATCCAAAATTGCTGTAGGCCGTGTCTCTCCCCGGGAAATGGTTTATTTAAAAAACTCCCTGAAAGCTGTAAACGATATCAGACAGGCCTGTCTTGAAGGTGTAATCGATGAGCTTGAACCGGGCAGTGTGCTCAGTCTTGATACGGAAGATACTGGTTATCAGTCGTTACGACAATTGGTGGAAGGTATGCAGCCTTGCACCGAATTGAGGGAGCGTATACAGCAGGTTGTGGTTGACAACCCACCCATTGCCCTCAATAGGGGTGAGGTGATTCGCTCCGGTGTCGATGCCGAGTTGGATGAACTCAGGATGTTGTCTTCATCGGGCAAAGAGTACCTGATGGCTATTCAGGAGCGTGAAGCTCAACGAACGGGCATCAGCAGTCTGCGCATCAGTTTCAACAATGTTTTCGGTTATTATATAGAGGTGCGCAATTCCCACAAGGATAAAGTGCCCGATGAATGGATCCGCAAGCAAACCCTGGTTAACGCAGAACGTTTTATTACACAGGAACTTAAAGAATACGAGGAAAAAATTCTGGGGGCCGAAGAAAAGATTGCCAGCCTTGAAAGCCGCATTTACCAGGAACTGGCTACCGAGATGTGCCAGTATTTGTCGGCCATTCAAGCAAACGCGATGCTTATCGCTCAGTTGGACTGCCTTTTGTCGTTCGCCACGGCTGCCGTTGAACACCACTATTACCGACCTGTGGTGCAAGAAGGTGATGCACTGACCATTAAGGCGGGTCGGCATCCTGTGATTGAAAAAATGCTGCCTCCCGGCGAACCTTATATCTCAAACGATATCCACCTTGATAGTACACAAGACCAAATCATCATCATCACCGGTCCCAACATGGCGGGAAAGTCGGCCCTTTTGAGGCAGACAGCCCTCATTGTTTTGATGGCCCAGATGGGTTCCTTTGTGCCTGCCGATGCGGCCGAAATCGGAGTGGTTGATAAGGTGTTCACCAGGGTAGGGGCCTCCGACAACATATCTGCCGGCGAATCCACCTTCATGGTAGAAATGACAGAAGCTTCCGATATTCTCAACAACCTTTCCAGCAATAGCCTGGTGTTGTTTGACGAATTAGGTCGAGGCACAAGTACTTACGACGGTATTTCCATAGCCTGGGCCATCGTCGAGCACATTCATGAACACCCTCGTTACAAGGCCAAAACCTTGTTTGCCACTCATTACCACGAACTCAATGAGATGGAAAAGAGTTTCCCACGTATCCGCAATTATCATGTGTCGGTACGGGAAGCAGAGGGAAAAGTGATTTTTCTGCGCAAACTCGAACGTGGTGGCACTGAACATAGTTTCGGTATCCATGTGGCCAGCATGGCCGGTATGCCCAACAGCATCGTGAAGCGAGCTGGACAGATACTGGAAAAAATGGAGGGAGAAAACCGCAAAGGTCAATTGGCCAAACCTACCAAAGCCATTGCCAATCAGCGTGATGGCCTGCAGCTCAGCTTCTTTCAGTTGGACGATCCTGTTTTATCGCAGATCAGGGACGAGCTGCTCAAGGTGGATGTCAACAACCTGACACCGCTCGAAGCCCTCAACAAATTGAGCGACATCAAGCGGATCTTACGGGGAAAATAAGGGTATTATTTAAACCTGAAATGGTTATACGTTGAACCTGAAATGCATGATGTCACCATCCTGCACCACGTATTCTTTTCCTTCAACGCTCATTTTGCCGGCTTCCTTGACAGCGGTTTCAGAACCGTACTTGAGGTAATCATCGTACTTGATGACTTCGGCCCTGATGAAACCTTTTTCAAAGTCGGTGTGGATAACGCCGGCACAGACTGGTGCCTTGCTACCTGTCACAAAGGTCCAGGCCCTGACTTCCATAGGTCCTGCTGTCAGGAAGGTACTAAGGTTCAGTAATTTGTAAGCGGACTTGATCAACCTTGATACGCCTGACTCATCCAAACCGATTTCGTTGAGGAAAAGCTGTCTTTCGTCGTAGGTGTCCAGTTCGGCAATTTCCGATTCGATTTTGGCAGCCACGATGAGGGTTTGGGCGTTTTCTTCCTTCACGGCTTCAATCAGGCTGTCTGAGTAGCGGTTGCCCGTTACGGCCGATGCTTCATCCACGTTGCAGATGTACATCACGGGTTTGTTGGTCAGCAAGAAGAGGTCGTGGGCTATTTTCTGTTCGTCTTTGGTCTCGAACTGTACGGTGCGGGCTGATTTGCCTTGTTCCAGGGCTTCTTTGAAGCGGGCGAGTACATCGTACACGAGTTTGGCCTGCTTGTCACCGCCCGTCTGTGCTTGTTTCTGTACTCTCTGTATGCGGCTGTCTATGGTTTCCAGGTCTTTGATCTGGAGTTCGTAATCGATGATTTCCTTGTCCCTGACAGGGTCGACCGTGCCGTCTACGTGGGTAACGTTAGGGTCTTCAAAACAACGCACAACGTGCAGGATGGCATCTGTTTCCCTGATGTTGGCCAGGAACTTGTTGCCCAGACCTTCGCCTTTGCTGGCACCTTTGACCAAACCGGCGATATCGACAATTTCAACGGTGGTGGGGACGATGCGACCTGGTTTAACCAGTTCAGCCAGCTTGTTAAGACGTTCGTCAGGAACGGTAATCACGCCGACATTGGGCTCGATGGTGCAAAAGGGAAAGTTGGCCGCTTGCGCCTTGGCGTTGGACAAACAGTTGAACAGGGTTGATTTGCCGACGTTTGGCAGGCCGACGATGCCGCATTGTAAAGCCATAGGGATTCTAAGGGTTAGAAACGTAAAACGGCCACAAAAGTACAAAAAAGCCCTGACATTTAGTGTGCTTCCAGCCAGTTTGCCCCGTAACCGATGTCGGCTTTGAGGGGTACATGCAGGCTGGCTGCTGCTTCCATTTCACGCCCGACCAACTTCATGAGGGTTTCCAGTTCGTCTTTGGGCACGATGAAATTCAATTCGTCATGCACTTGAAGGATCATTTTGGACCGAAGGTTTTCCTGTTGCAAGGCGGCCTGGATGCGTACCATGGCAATTTTAATAATGTCGGCTGCCGTACCCTGGATGGGGGCGTTGATGGCGTTTCGTTCGGCGTAACCCCTCACCACGGCATTGTTGGAGGTAATGTCGGGCAGGTAGCGCTTGCGGTGGTAAAGGGTTTCTACCCAGCCGTTTTCCTTGGCTTCGTTGATTACCTTGTCCATATATGCTTTGACAGCTGGATAGGTTTCAAAATAGCTGTCAATCAAGGTTTTGGCCTCTGCACGGCTTACACCCATGCGTTCAGCCAGTCCAAATACGGAAATGCCGTAGATGATACCGAAATTGGCCGTCTTGGCTTTACGCCGCATATCGCTGGTGACTTCCTCAAGCGGGATATGGTAAATGTTGGCCGCTGTGGCTGCGTGGATATCCTGGTCACTGTTGAAGGCCTCTATCATGGCTTTATCTCCACTTAAGTGAGCCATGATGCGTAGTTCAATTTGTGAATAGTCGGCGGAAACAAAGTATTCGTTTGGATTGCAGGCGAAGGCTTTGCGAATTTCACGACCGGTAGCATCCCTGATGGGAATGTTTTGAAGGTTGGGATTGCTGGAACTCAACCGTCCGGTGGCAGTCACTGCCTGGTTGAACGATGTATGGATCTTGCCAGTCTTGGGATTGATCAGGGCAGGTAAGGCATCAATATAGGTGCTCAGCAGCTTTTTCAGGCCCCTTTGTTCAAGTATGAGGCCTATGATGGGGTGTTTACCTCTGAGGCTTTCCAACGTGTCTTCAGACGTCGCGTATTGGCCGGTCTTGGTTTTCTTGGCCTTGGCATTGAGTTTGAGATTGTCGAAGAGCACTTCACCGATTTGTTTGGGGCTGTTCACGTTGAATTCCATACCGGCTTCCTCTTGGATCCTGGTTTCCAATGATGCCAATTCGGCCGCCATGGTCTCTGATGAACGACCCAAACTGACAGTATCGAGGGTGACGCCTTGGTATTCCATATCGGCCAAGACTTTGACAAGCGGCATTTCCACGTCGTTGCAAAGGGTATCCAGACCGTTTTCCTTGATGAGGGGTTCCAGGACTTCCCACAATTGGAACGTGATGTCAGCATCCTCTGCCGCATAGGGTGCGATAGAGGATTGGGGTACATCGCGCATGGTCAACTGGTTTTTTCCCTTGGGACCTATCAGTGTTTCGATAGGGATGGGTTTGTATCCGAGGTACACTTCGGCCAGGTAGTCCATGCCGTGTCGTTGTTCGGGTTGCAACAGGTAGTGGGCGATCATGGTGTCAAACAAAATCGCTTTTGGTTTGATTCCGTATTGTTTGAGTACAATCAAATCGTATTTGATGTTTTGACCAATTAGGAGTGCATCCTCTTTTTCGAGGTGGGGTTTGAGTTTGGCGAGTCGGTCGGCGGTTTTGGTCTCGTCGCTGTCGAAGGGTAGGTACCAAGCTTCTCCGGAACGCCAACAAAAGGACATACCGACCAATTCTGCACACATTGGATCAACGTGTGTCGTCTCCGTATCTAGACAGTATTTTTTCTGGGATGAAAAAACGGTTAAGAATTCTTCGAAAAGGCTTTCATTATCAATGAAATGATACGAATGAGGCATTGAATTTAAGTCCTTGAGATTCGTTTGAAATAATTCTTCTGAGCCCTCGGTCGCATTTTTGCCAACCTCGACGGCCGAAAAAGAGCCTTCTTCAGGGTGAAGATCGGTTGATCCTACATTTTCAACAAAAGCGTTCGACGTTCCCAGATTCGTTGAAGTCGGTTGACTTTGGTTGAATAAATTTGGTTCTCCTTGGTTGAACAAGTTGGGTTCGTTCCAGACGAGTTCGTTCGTTTTGGTTTTTTGATGTTGGGTACCCTCGTCGGAAAACAAACTTGGTTGATTGGACTGGTTCGGTTTCCCCTCAGTATTATTCTTCTCTTTTGAGTTTGTTGCTGTCGATGGATGGACACCTTGCGTTGCGTTGACAGGTTGGGTTTTCCCAACGCGATTGATTAATGTCCGAAACTCCAACCTTTCAAAAAGCGGGGTTAACTGTTCCATGTCGGGCTGTTCCCTAAGGAGGGCGGTTTCATCGAAAGTTAGGGGCACATCTGTTCGAATAGTTGCCAGGAATTTTGAAAACTTGATGAGATCGATGTTGGCCTCGATTTTTTCCTTGAGTTTACCCTTGAGGCTTTCTGTGTTGGCCAATAAATGATCGATGCTTCCGTAATCAGCCAACAGTTTTTTTGCGGTGACTTCGCCTACACCGGGACAACCTGGAATATTGTCGGAACTGTCACCCATCAAACCCAACAAGTCAATGATCTGTTTGGGATGATTGATTCCGTACCGTTTGTTAACTTCTTCCGGTCCCATCACATCAAATTCACTACTACCGTATTTGGGTTTATATAAAAAGGTACCCGGTGTCACCAATTGACCACAGTCTTTATCGGGTGTCATCATAAAGACCGTAAACCCCTTTTCTTCGGCCAATTTTGCCATTGTACCAATCACATCATCGGCTTCAAAACCGGCTACTTCAATCAAGGGTATTCTGTAGGCTTTGACGACCTCTTTTATCAAGGGTACTGACCAGCGGATCACTTCAGGCGTTTCTTCCCGCTGTGCCTTGTATTGTTCGTATGCTTCGTGCCTGAAGGTTGGTCCGTGGGGATCAAAACAAACGGCCAAATGGCTGGGATTTTCCCGTTTGATCAAGTCTTCCAGCGTGTTGATGAAACCAAAGATGGCTGAGGTATTCTCACCTTTTGAATTGATTCTGGGTTGCTTGATAAAAGCATAGTAGGCTCTGTAAATCAAGGCGTAGGCATCAAGTAAAAACAGTCGTTTATCGCTGGACATGGTAAGGTTTTATACAGTCTGGGTTTATGATGATATTTTAGTCGGCTGTTGAGGCCACTGTAAAAGTACGAAAAAAAGACTAAGCGGCTTTTTTTTATTACTTTTGCGTTGTTATACGACTGCTATGCTTGACCTGATTCGCAAACCCATCGCATCCGCTTTCAAAGACTACGAGAAAGCTTTCGACGAGGCCATAAAAACAGAGACCTACCTGTTGAGCCAGGTTCTGAAATATGTAAGGACCCAGAAAGGAAAGGAGATCAGGCCTCATTTGGTGCTTTTGTCGGCTGGCTTATCTGGTGGTATCACGCCTGAAGCAATCAGGGCTGCTGTGTCGTTGGAACTGCTTCATACGGCTAGCCTTATGCATGATGATGTGGTGGATAACACCTATCGTCGAAGGGCTGGGTTTTCTGTCAAAGCTTTGTGGGATAATAAAGCGGCTATTTTAGTCGGTGATTACTACCTTTCCAAGTCTGCCTACATATCATCGGGAATTTGTCAAGGCCGTATTTCTGAACTTTTGGCAGCGCTTGGTTGTGAATTGTCGGAAGGGGAGATGATGCAGCTCAACAACGAGCGACAACTCATCATTGACGAACCCACGTACCTGGAAGTGATTCGGAAGAAAACGGCCAGAACGTTTGCCTTCTGCACCCAATCGGGTGCCATCTCAGCCAATGCGCCTGCGGATAAAGAAGAAAAACTTCGACTTTTCGGTGAGTACCTGGGTATGATTTTTCAGATTAAAGACGATATCTTCGATTATTTCGCACAAAATAAAATTGGCAAACCCACGAGCAATGACCTAAAAGAGGGTAAAATGACCTTGCCGCTTATTTTTGCATTACAGACTTCAGACAAGGCGACCATCAAACCTATTTTGAATTTTATTCGTAATCGGGATTTTACACACGAAACCCTTAGCCAGATCAATCAATTTGTCATACAATCAGGGGGCATTGACTATGCTGAAAAACGCATGAATGATTTCAAGCAGTTAGCCTTGGATACCGTAGCCGGTTTTGAAGACAATGAGTTCAAAAAGGCCCTTTTAATATCGGTTGATTACTTTATGAAGCGGACCTTTTGACAGACATCCCCTTTCGTTTATATAGAAACGTAAAAAGCCGGTCTTTCGATTGGCTTTTTTATTCATCGTGCGATGATATGTTTGTTCCTTGTTGAAGAGTTTGTCCTTGTTGAATGGGCTATTTCTTATCGAAGGATTCGTGTTTTTAGAAGAAGATGGTTTGTTTCCCTTCAAGGTCACTGAGAATATTGTTAGCTAAGCGGCTGGCTCCAAACCGGAACAGGTCTTTATTCAACCATTCTTCGCCTAGGATCTCTTCAACCAGGCAGTAGTACGAGAGTGCTTCATCTGTCGTAGAAATGCCTCCTGCGGCTTTAAAACCAACCTTGCGGCCTGTCAGGCTATGGTATGTTTTGATGCAGTGACACATGATCCAGGCTGCTTCCAGTGTGGCCGCCGGTTGTTGTTTTCCGGTGGATGTCTTGATGAAATCAGCTCCGGCTTCCATGGCAAGGATAGAAGCCAGTCTTATTTCCTCGATTTTCAATGCACCTGACTCCAGGATCACTTTGAGTGCAGCGTCTTTGCAAGCAGCCTTGATTTCCTGAATTTCTTCGATGATTTCGTCATATTTGCCTTCCAGAAGTTTACCTACAGACTGTACAATATCTATTTCCGTAGCTCCATCCATAACGGCCAAAGCTGTTTCAGCCATTTTCACTTCCATAAAGGTTTGTGAATGGGGGAAACCAGCGGTGACAGCAGCGATATCAACGTTTTCTGTTAGCACTTCCTTGACGACCCTCACCATGTTGGGATACACACAAATGGCTGCAACCGTAGGGTATTCCGGATAGGCGTCTCCAAAATCGTTGACCTTTTGTGTGAAATTCTCAATGCTTTCTTCGGTATCAGTGGTGTTCAAGCTGGTCAAATCAATCAGACTTAACAGTGTCTTGTACACAGATTGATTGGCGTTCTGAGCTTTCTTTGATGCAAGGATGCGTTCTATCTCGCTTTTAATTGTTGCCGCATCAAATGTAGGGTACTCCTTGAGTACGCTTTCAAGTTTTGGTGTCATAGTAATTTAGTATTTGATTGATGTCTCTTATGATCGCGTAGCGTCTTTTTCTCGATGGTCGCTTTTAAGGCAGCCTCCAGGTCAATACCTGTTTGATTGGCCAGGCAAATAAGTACCCAAAGCACATCGGCCAATTCTTCCTGTAATTCAAGTTGACCTTCGTTGCCTTTGTTCGATTGTTCCCCGTAGGTCCTGGCAATCACTCTGGCCACCTCACCAACTTCTTCAGTGAGTATGGCCATATTGGTCAGTTCATTGAAGTAGCGAACGCCGTAGGTTTTAATCCATTGGTCTACAGTTTGTTGTGCTTCCTGTATAGTCATTGCTTACTTGTTATGCTTTTTGTTTGCTATCTATCCAAATAGTGACAGGACCATCATTGATGAGCGAAACCTGCATATCGGCCCCGAATTGACCGGCCTTAACTTTTTCCTTACCGACAATGGAGGCCAATTGATCCATGAATTCCGTGTATAATGGTATGGCTTTTTCCGGTGGAGCGGCTTTGATGAATGAGGGTCTGTTCCCTTTTTTTGTCAGGGCGTGCAGCGTGAATTGACTCACCACCAACAGGGATCCGTTTACGTCTTCCAGGCTCAGGTTCATCAAACCCTTTTCATCTGAAAATAGGCGCATGGATATTGTTTTCTTGGCTAGCCATGACGCATCTTCTTCATTATCAGCCTCTTCTATACCAACAAAAACCAATAAGCCTTGATTGATTTGGCTGATAATCTGATCGTTAACTCTCACTGAGGCTTCTCGAACGCGTTGCAACAGTAATCTCATTGGTTTTGCCGTTTTATTTGCGTGTCATTACCCTGCAAAAATACGCTTATTTTTTGGGCTTTCGATTTTCCAACTACGGCGGCTAATTCCTCCAGGCTGCTTTCCTTTACACGTTTTAAACTTTTGAATGTAGTCAAAAGGGCCGTCTTTGTTTTTTCACCTATACCTGGAATGTCATCGAATACTGAGTGAGTTGCTTCCTGACTACGTTTCTTACGATGAAAAGTAATACCAAAGCGGTGCGCTTCGTCGCGCATCTGTTGAATCAGGCGCAGGGTTTCCGAGTTCTTGTCAAGGTATAGCGGCACGGAATCACCGGGGAAATAAAGTTCTTCCAGGTTTTCGGCAATACCCATAACCTGTAGGCGGTTCATTAATCCAAGATCGTTTAATATCTTGACAGCTGATGACAATTGCCCTTTTCCACCATCTACAACGACCAGTTGTGGTAGGGGTTGGTTTTCATCAAGCAGTCGTTTGTAGCGACGGTATAGGATTTCCTCCATTGATGCGAAATCGTTCGGTCCTTCCACCGTTTTAATCTTGAAATGCCTGTAGTCTTTCTTTGAGGCTTTACCGTTTTTAAAAACGACACAGGCTGCTACTGGATTTGTGCCTTGTGTGTTTGAGTTATCAAAGCATTCTATGTGAAAGGGCAATTCGTGTAGGTGCAAATCTTTTTTTACCTGTGTCAACAGGCGTGTGATTCGTTGTTCAGGATTTAATTTTTCAGCTTGTTTCATCAATTCAATCTTGTATTGTCTGACGTTTTGCATCGATAAATCCAGCAATTTCTTTCGATCGCCTTTTTGAGGGATGATAACCTGTATGCCTTGGGGGATAATGTCAGGTGCAAATGGAACAATCAGTTCCTTGCTTGTTGATTGTAAGCGCTGCCTGATTTCGAAAATAGCCGTACTAAACAGCTCTTCTTTCGTCTCCTCCAACCTTTTTTTGTATTCTAGACTCAAACCTTGTACGATAGAGCCGTTTTTTATGTGTAAGTAGTTGATAATAGAGGAGTTATTCCATTCATCGTACGCAAATACGTCCACATTGTTGTAATTCGAATTCACAACCATGGATTTACTCTTGTATTGCTCGATTAACTCGTATTTTTCTTTTAGGATTTGGGCTTCCTCAAAACGGAGTTCTGCGGCCAATGCTGACATCTCTGTTAAGAGGTGTTTGCTGACTTGCTGAATATTTCCCTTCAGTATTTCCCTGATTTCGTCGATATTTTTCAGGTAATCGTTCATTGATTGCAAGCCTACACAGGGGCCAAGACATTTTTTGATATGATATTCCAAGCATACTTTATACCGACCGTCAAGAATATCCTTTTTCAAAAGGGGCAGTTTGCATGTTCTAAGCGGAAATACTTGTCGAATCAACCACAGCAACGCCTTTACGGTGCTGGCAGAGCTATACGGTCCAAAATACTCTGAACCGTCCTGTATGATTTGTCTAGTTTGGAAAACTCTAGGGAAGGGTTCATGCTTAATACAAATGCTCGGATAGGTTTTATCGTCTTTTAATAAGACATTGTAGCGGGGTTTGTGTTCCTTGATTAAGTTGTTTTCAAGCAAGAGTGCGTCTTCCTCTGAATCTACGACAATGTAGATCAAAGAACGAATTCGTTTGACCAATACCCGTGTTTTTGGGCTCTCATCGTGCGTTTTGGTGAAATATGAATACACACGTTTCCTTAGATTCTTTGCTTTGCCTACATAAATGATGGTTCCAGTCTCATCAAAGTATTGATAGACGCCAGGTAGTTCTGGAACCCTGTCGAGGGTCGCTTCCAGCGCCTCTGGTAGCGGGTATAGTGAATTCATTTTAACGTGTACCCCTTAGTGTGTACAATTTATTAATCTGTAAGTGATTGATAAATTGGTTATTATATATCGTTATTTAGTATTATTGGGCTGATTTTAGACATGTTCCACGTGGAACATTCACCTTCCGAGAAGAATTAGCAGGGTGTTGATATCGTTGGGAGAGATGCCTGGAATGCGGCTTGCCTGCCCAATTGTCTCAGGATTGATGCGATTTAGCTTTTGCCTAGCCTCTATACTGAGCGATTGAATGCTATCATAGTCAAATTTGCCTGCAATTTTAATGTCGTCAAGACGTTTTATCTTTTCTGCAATGCCACGCTCTCTGTCGATGTAGCCTTCGTATTTGATGCTTATCTCAGCCGCTTCGATGATTTCTTCCGTACGATCGGTAATTTTTGAAAGATGTTCGTTAAAGGCGGCGATGTGGGGTCTAAGACTTTCAATGTTTAATTGAGGCCTTAGCAATAGGTCTGTCAAGCGAACGCCTTGTTTCAAAGGTGCTGTTCCGAGTTGCTCTAATACAGGATTGATTAGTTTTGCTTTGATAGGAAAGTGGTCACAGAATTCAATCAAGGTATCTATGCTAGCTTTTTTTCGTCGCAAAAGCTCAACACGTTCAGTTGTAGCCAGTCCTAGAGCATATGATTTCTCCGTCAAACGCATATCGGCATCATCCTGACGCAATAAAATGCGGTGTTCTGCCCTTGATGTAAACATCCTATAAGGCTCATCAACACCTTTGGTGACAAGGTCATCTATCAATACCCCAATGTATGCTTCATCACGTCCAAGTGTGAACGGCGCTCCACCATGACAAGCATGGTGAGCGTTGATTCCTGCTATCAATCCTTGTCCAGCTGCTTCTTCATAACCTGTTGTACCATTAATTTGTCCAGCGAAATACAGGTTTTTAACGAGTTTTGTTTCCAGGGTATGAAGCAATTGAGTTGGGTCAAAGAAATCATATTCAATAGCATAACCTGGTCTGAAGATGTGTACGTCCTTGAAACAAGGGACGGTTTTTAGGGCCGCCAGCTGAATATCCAGGGGTAGGGAAGAAGAAAAGCCGTTCAAATAGTATTCTTCGGTCGATTCTCCTTCTGGTTCTAAAAATAATTGATGTTGTGTCTTATCAGCAAAGGTTACTATCTTCGTTTCAATACTTGGGCAATATCGAGGGCCTATGCTTTGAATTTGCCCGTTGTATAGGGGGGAATCAGACAAACCGTTTCTTAAAACATCGTGTGTGGTTTCATTGGTGTAACAAATCCAGCAATGACGCTGCTTGAGCGGCCTTGGTTTGAAATCAAGGTAAGAAAATTTGTGAAAATCATTTTCACCGGGTTGCTCTTCCATTTCATCAAAATGGACAGATCGTCCGTCTATCCTGACAGGCGTACCGGTTTTCATACGATCGCTGGTAAATCCGATGGACTTTAATTGATCGGTTAAACCGAAGGAGGCTGGTTCTGCTAACCGTCCACCGCCAAGCTGAGTACGGCCGATATGTATTTTTCCATTTAAAAAAGTCCCAGCTGTCAGCACAATGGCTTTGGCTTTGAAAGTGACATTCATGGCCGTTTTAATCCCGCAAACCTGGCCCTTTTCAATGATAATCTGGGTGACGGTGTCTTGCCAAAAGTGAAGGTTGGGTGTTTCTTCCAACAGGTTGCGCCATTTTTCTGAGAAGCGTTGGCGGTCGCTTTGTGATCGCGGACTCCACATGGCAGGGCCTTTGGAGCGGTTGAGCATTCTGAATTGGATCGCGGTAAGGTCAGTTACTATGCCAGAATAACCGCCTAGAGCATCTATTTCTCGAACAATTTGCCCTTTGGCTATACCGCCCATGGCTGGGTTGCAGCTCATATGCGCGAATTTGGTCATGTCCATGGTTATCAGCAGGGTGGAAGATCCCAGGTTGGCGGCTGCTGCGGCCGCTTCACAGCCGGCATGACCGGCTCCGATAACGATTACATCGTAAGAAAAGTTCATATAATAAGGGTGTATATTATAATTAATATATTGAATTACAGCAACATGGCTAGTGCTTCGTCCTCAAGGCTGCGCATTTTGGCGGCTTCATCAGGTTGTTTGTCGGGGTAGCCACATAAGTGAAGTATGCCATGAATAATAACTCGTAACAGTTCAGCATCAGGGGAAACCGCCAATTGGTTGGCATTTGACGCAACAGTATCCTGGCTGATGAAAATATCGCCGGCAACCACTTCTCCGGCTCCTGAGTCGAAGGTGATGATGTCGGTGTAGTAATCGTGCTGGAGAAAGGTTTGATTGATGGAAAGTATGCGCTCATCCGAACAGAAAATCACGTTGATGACGCCTTCACGTTTTCCGTGGGCTAACATGACGCGTTGCATCCAGCCTTTGACCGTTGCAACGTTCAATGCTGGCATATCGACTTGATCGTTATGAAAGTGTATCATAAGGGTCTGCTATTGACGTTTGTTGGGTTGTATAGATCAATGAGAGGGAATAAACGATGGAGAAGCAACATTCATTCATCCTATCCGAAGAACAAGTATGCCAGGAAGACGGCGGCAATCACGCCGGCTAAATCGGCGATGAGTCCGGCTACCACGGCGTATCGGGTATGCTTGATGCCTACTGAACCGAAATAGAGTGCGATGATGTAAAATGTCGTGTCGGCAGCGCCCTGGAACAGACAGCTCAGACGACCCGTAAAACTATCTGGACCGTAGGTGCGCATGGATTCTACCATCATGGCCCTGGCTCCACTACCGCTAAGCGGCTTCATAAAGGCAGTGGGTAATGCATCGATGAAACGGGTGTCAAATCCCAGGGACGCGACCACCCAGGCTATGCCATCGGTGAGCAGCTCCATAGCGCCTGAGGCCCTGAAAACGCCAATACCGACCAGCATGCCGACCAGATAGGGGATGATTTTTATCGAGGTTTCAAAGCCGCTTTTGGCGCCATCGATAAAGGCTTCCCACACATTGACCCGCTTGTAGAGGCCACCCAGGAAGAAGGCAATGATGATGCCAAAAATGGTCAGGTTGCTGAGAACGCCTGATGTTTTAGACATTTCCTCGGGAGAAAGGCCTGAAAACCAGGCCATAAGAGCGACCAAGGCCAGTGTAATACCTCCTATCCAGCCGATAACAGTCTTGTTCATCAGTTTCAATCGTTGACGGAAACCGACGTAAAGTATGGCGGTGACGGTGGCCACATAGGTGGCAATCAAGATGGGAATAAAGACATCGGTGGGATTGGCTGCTCCCAGTATGGCTCGTTGAGCCAGAATGCTGACGGGTATGACGGTGAGCCCCGAGGTGTTGAGTGCCAGGAACATAATCTGGGCATTCGAGGCTTTTTCCTTGTCGGGATTCAGCTCCTGCAGGCTTTGCATGGCTTTCAGACCCATGGGGGTGGCGGCATTGTCCAGGCCCAGCATGTTGGCTGAGAAATTCATCAGCAATTGTCCGTGGGCAGGATGATCTTTGGGAATTTCCGGGAAGAGTTTGTTGAAAAAGGGGCCTGTGATACGGGCCAACACGCGGATCGCTCCGGCTTTTTCGCCAACGGACAGGATGCCCAGCCAAAGGGTCATGATACCGGCCAGGGGCAAGGCTATGTCCATGACAGCAAACTTGGCCATGTCAAAGCTGCTGGTCATGATGCGTTCAAAAACGGTATAGTCCTGGAAAAAAATGAGTTGTACCAAGCCGACAACAAAGGCGATGACAAAAAAACCTATCCAGATGTAGTTGAGTACCATGGCTTGGCGTATTTTTTGCAAAAGTACAAAAAATCAGTCCGTTTCGGTTCTTTTGGGGGTTTTGGTTTGTGAAAGCGGGGGTTTGGTCGTATTTTTGCGTGCGTCAGCGCAGCGACCCTTTAGCTTGCCTGGTGCCCTACATTTGTTGGTATTTACACTTTATGGATCAGCCTTACGACATCAGAGACGTGCAACCTCAGTCCTTCGACTTGGAGGCCGATAAAGCCTTGCGTCCGTTGCGCTTTTCGGATTTTCAGGGTCAGGAGAAAATCGTAGAGAACCTGCGCATCTTTGTATCGGCAGCCAAATTGAGAGGGGAGGCGATGGATCACGTTTTGCTTCACGGCCCTCCCGGCTTAGGTAAGACCACTCTTTCCAACATCATTTCCAATGAATTAGGGGTAGGCTTTCGGGTCACCTCAGGTCCGGTGCTGGATAAACCGGGCGACCTGGCTGGCGTCTTGACAGCGCTTGAACCCAACGACGTCCTGTTCATCGATGAAATACACCGTTTGAGTCCTGTTGTGGAAGAGTACCTGTATTCGGCCATGGAGGATTACCGTATTGACATCATGATCGACAAGGGCCCTTCCGCCCGCTCTATCCAATTGGAGATAAATCCTTTCACTATGGTAGGTGCCACGACGCGCAGTGGTTTACTGACGGCCCCTCTCAGGGCACGTTTTGGTATCAATTGCCACCTGGAATATTACAAGTCAGAAGTGCTGCAAGGCATCGTGCTGCGTTCTGCCAAACTGTTGCAGATCAATTGCAACCGGGAGGCTGCTGCGGAAATTACCGGACGCAGTCGTGGTACGCCCCGTATTGCCAACGCCTTGTTACGTCGTGTACGCGATTTTGCCCAGGTCAAGGGTGACGGACACATCGATTTACCCATAGCCAAATATGCCCTCGAGGCGCTAAATATTGATCGTTACGGTCTGGACGAGATTGACAACAAGATCCTTCGTACCATCATTGAGAAATTTCAGGGTGGTCCTGTCGGTTTGACCACCATTGCCACCGCCTTAAGCGAGGACCCTGGCACGCTAGAAGAAGTCTACGAGCCATTCCTTATTCAGGAGGGTTTCCTGAAACGTACCCCCAGGGGTCGTGAGGTAACACCCCTTGCCTGGACCCACCTGGGCATCCCACGCCTTCCGGGTGAACCTTCGTTGTTTTGATTAGCTGACTTTTCGTTGGTTGGATGTTCTGTTTACTTGTCTTATAAGGCATGGACTATCAATACATTATAGATGCTTAACATCGTTGTATTGTAAATAAATAGGAAATCTGTCGTTGTTTTATCCTGCAGAATGGTTACGTTTGTCTTTTATTTAACGCAGCCCATGAAAAAACACGTTATCCTATTCTGTCTGATTGGCAGTTTTGTATCCGTCAACGCTGCCATGGCCAGCAACGATTCGATATACTTCTACAAGTCTGGTCAAATTGTCTTCAAACGGGCAACGGCTCAAATTGATAGCATCGCGTTTGTCCCCATTGATTATTACGAGATTAAAAACAACGAAGCCATCTTTAGTGAGGTGAAGGCCATCCCTGAAATCAGTCTGTTCGCCTCTATCCTTGAAAAAACAGGCCTTCACAAGTCCCTGGCCAACAGGACTGTCTGGGCGCCCACCAACGAAGCTTTGGCAAACGTTGATACGACCAACAGGGCTACACTTGACTCTTTGGTGCATAACCACATTTCCGATGCCTTCCAATTAATGTATTCAGATTCATTCGAAGAGATGTATTATGGACGAATGTTGAATGGAAAAAGCTACAAAATACATTATCGTGGTCCAGTTCATAAAATACATGACTGTAACTTGGTTAGAGAAAATATCCGTCACTCCAATTGTGTTATTCATATCATTGATAAGCCCATTCCATATGTCATGAATGTATGGGAGTACCTGTCTCAAACCACCTTGGACGATGAAGCAACGGCATTCAGGGAGTCGGTTCAATCCCTGACAACAGTGGATGCCAGGGGTGTGACCTCAAACGAGCTGCTCGCGACTTTTGGGAATTTAAATCTCGAAAGAAGTGACTTTGTCGTGGTAATACCGACGAAACGTGCTTGTACGGCCGCTTTCAATAAACTGTACGGCTACCTGCATGTGAACAATGACACGGCATCGGAGAAAAAGCACCGAAGGGATAGTCATTGGTTGCTTGTACGGGATCAAATAGTGGACCAAAAAGTAGTCAGTTGGTACCCGGAAAAACCGTATTTGCCAGAAACGATGACGTCCGCCTTTGGTCAAACGTACAAAAGCCAGGACCTTTATGAAGACAGTGTGTCGTCCATGGATCTTTCAAACGGTCGAATTGTTTTTGTAGATACCATAAGGCATCTGGAGTTAATTTTTGCAGAGGGAGATATCACCATTGAGGCTGAAGAGGTCTTGAATCCTAAAAATACGAATTCGGTCACTAAGGTGGTTTTGACCGATACCTCATCCTATGTTTCTGGAAAAGGCTATCTGAAATGTGAGCCGACGACAATCTCGGATATTCAAAGGGTTTCATTATATGTACCAGTACCCAGGGTGCGCCCCGGTCATTACAGGATTCTTGTTGATATTGTTCCCCCTTCCATAGAGGATTCCACCGACTTACGTACAAATAATTTAAATTTTCGGGTTTATACTGTGGACACGACAAAACAAGGCATTGTGGCAAAAGAAACGGCTGTCTTGAGTGGGGCGGTTTCTAAACCGGCGACTTTAACACGCATTACCGTTGCAGAAAACTACTACTTTCCCTATGTGGGCATTTTTAGAATACCTGGACAAACACCTATTGAAGTAGTAAGGATAGATAATAATGCCCGAAGAAACGAGACAAGTATTCATGACAGAACGTTCAGGATAGATAAAATCATACTTGAAAGGATCGATTGATCCCAAAAACTAATGAAAACAATATGAAAGGTAGCGCCTTATCTGTAATCATGTTCCTGTTTGTCTTAGTGAGTAGTCACGCAGAGACAAGAGATAGTATTTATGTGATGCATAATGGTCAGACCGTCTTTAAAGCATCGATGGCTCAGATAGATAGTGTTTCGTTTGTCAATTCCTTTTACATGCCGTTGGCAAAAGCTATGGCTAAGGATCCGCGATTCGGCCTGTTTAATGAGGCGCTTCGTGTCACGGGCTGGGCAGACTATATCAACCAGATGCCTTTAGAAGATCCAACATTTGATCCCAAGGCTGATCAAAGAGCCATCATGACTCATACGGTTCCAGAGGAACGTCCTACTGCTCGTAAAATTGGCTTTACCATCCTTGCTCCTTCCGATGAGAGTCTGGCCAAATTCACGGCTTGTCCTGCTTGCCCAAATGGAGTGCATTCATTGGCTGACCTTGAAAACCTGGCCACGTTTTACTACAGGGATGTGTACAATCATGACGCCGATTTCATCACCGATTACACGGATAAAAAACATTACCTGAACCGCTTCATCGCTTATCATTGTTTTGATCGAACCACGACAGCCAGTCGGTTTATCAAGGATTATGCCACCCCACATCATTTTCCTCAGTATGATATGTTCGAATACCTAGAGCCTTTGCTGGAGCAATCCCTGGTCGAGGTTCAGTTGGACAGGGATTGTGTTTTACCCAATAGCCAATATGGATTGTTGAACAGTCAGGGAGACACCACAAAAGCGGTTTTATTCTCAGAGGCCATCAACAAACCTGATAGCGGTTATTCATTGAACGGATATTACCACGAGATCTCCGCGCCATTGCTGTTTACAGAGGCTCTTATTGCCGATTTATCCTCCAAGCGGTTGAGGATGGATATCGCGTCCTTTTTTCCGGAACTGGTTACCAACAACATGAGGGGCAACAACCCGACCGCTATTGCCGGAGTGATGGGGAAAACGCATGCGTACCTGCTGCCAAACAATTACCTAGAAAACATCAGTCTATCCGGTAGCACACGAATGGCATATTTAGGGGCTTGCGCCGCCTACGAGGACTATCAAGGGGATGAATTTTACTTTAGGGGACCGTATGATGTTACATTGAAGACGCTGTCTATACCTTCAGGAACGTATGAAGTTAGAATGGGCTATCAGCCAACTGCTTACAGAGGAAAAGTGCTGTTTTATGTTGATGGTGTGCAGGTGGGCGACACGGTAAATCTTTCGCTTTTAGCCAACGATCCAGAGATTGGTTGGGAGGAACCTGGTAGAAACCCCGAAGATCCGTATGGTTTCAAGAACGACAGTTTGTTGCGCACCAGGGGCTACATGAAGGGGCCCTCTTCGTTTTATTGTTTTGGACATTGGTATGGTTATGATGCCGATAATGCCCGGTTGAGTCGTCAAAGTTTACGAAAAATCATAGGAACCTTTACCTTCACTGAATTCAAGCCGCATACGTTTAGTATTCAATCGGTTTTATCAGTATCCGGTGATACACAATTGATGATTGACTACATGGAGTTCGTTCCTGTGCCGTTGTTGGAAACGGAGGGTATTGATTGATAGTGGTTGGGGGTTTGATTCATTTGAGGGCCAAACAGGGCGGAAAATGAATGCGTAGGGTGCTTGCATTATTCCTGCGAAAGCCTTTCCTTTGCCGGGTGGAACGTCCGCGGAATGAACGTGTCTGCAAGGTATCGTGGATGTAACAACGCTGTAGGGAGGAAGCCGGTAATATGGCAGAAATGAAGCGATTGGCCAAGGAAACGGCCATTTATGGAGTGAGCAGCATTTTAGGAAGGTTCCTGAATTGGCTGCTCGTGCCGTTTTATACCTATACGCTGGGCTCCACGCAGGAGTACGGGGTGGTGGCCAAGGTCTACGCCTGGACGGCGTTGCTGCTGGTGATCCTCACGTATGGGATGGAGACGGGCTTTTTCCGCTTTGCCAACAAGTCGGAACACAAGCCTGAAAGCGTTTACACTACCTCGCTGATTAGTTTGCTGACCACCTCGCTGTTGTTTTTGGTGGGGGTGACGATATGGGTCGATCCCTTAGCTTTGGGATTGGGTGTCCCTACGCATCCGGAGTTTGTCTGGATGATGGCCTTGACCGTGGCCATTGATGCGTTTACAGCCATTCCGTTTGCCTGGTTGCGGTTTCAAAAACGCCCCATTGTGTTTGCTGGCATTCAAATGTTGAAGATAGGAGTGAACATCTTCTTGAATGTCTTTTTCCTGTGGGGATGTCCGCTCATCCATGAGGCATCGCCAGAACTGATTGGCTGGTTTTACGACCCCGATTTCAGTGTGGGCTACGTCTTTGTGGCCAACGTCATTTCCTGTTTGGTGGGTCTGGTGGCCTTGCTGCCGTCCATGCTCAACGTACGCTGGACGTTCTCCTGGCCATTGTTGAAAAGCCTGCTGAAGTATTCAAGGCCTTTGCTGGTGCTGGGTATAGCCGGCATCATGAACCAGTCGCTCGACAAGATTTTAATTCCTTACTTGTACGAAAACATGGAGGTGGGTGATGCACAGTTGGGTATTTATGCCGCCTGCTTTAAACTGGGGCTGGTGATGATGATGTTCACCCAGGCTTTCCGGTATGCCTATGAACCCTTTGTTTTTTCCAAGTACAAGGATGCCGACAACAAGCAATCCTACGCTGAGGGCATGAAGTTCTACCTGTTGTTTTCGTGGTTGGTCTTCCTGGGGGTGATGTATTACCTGGATATCCTCAAGGTGCTACTTGATCCCAGTTACCACGAAGGGCTGGTGGTGGTGCCCATCGTCTTACTCTGTTACGTATTTCAAGGCGTGACCTTTAACTTATCATTCTGGTATAAGTTGACCGATAAGACGCAGTGGGGAGCATACATTTCGTTTATGGGGTTGGGCATCACGGTGGCCGGTAATGTGCTGCTTGTGCCTGTTTACGGGTACATCGCTTCGGCCTGGACCTCGTTTGTTTGTTTCCTGGTGATGATGGTTGTCTCCTGGGCGCTGGGTCAAAAATATTACCCCATCACCTACGATTTGAAGATGGCCGGTCGCTACGTGTTGGTAGTGGCTGCATTTTATGCCTTGGGGATGTTGGTGCCCATCGACAACCTGGTGTGGCGGATGGTGTACCGCACCGTATTAATAGGTCTTTTTGCGGCCTATGTCCTACGTTATGATTTGCCGGCCGGTACGGTGTCGGCGTTGTTGCGCCGGGGTAAGGGACCTCGTTGAAGCGTTGCTCGACGCTCCCGCCAATCGGGCAAATACCGGTCCAATACGGCCTTGAAAGCGGGGCCGTGCCCCCTTTCCAACAGATGGGCCAATTCATGTACCACGACGTATTCGATGCAGGCTGGCGTGGCTTTTGCCAGTGACGTGTTGAAGGTGATGACCCTGGTTCCGGTGTGGCAGCTGCCCCATCGGCTGGTCATGCGCCTGAATCGGAGGCCGGCTGATTTTACACCCATTTTCGTTTCCCAGTCCATGACCAGGGGCTCAACCAGGCGCCTGAGTTCAACGGCGTACCAGGCATGGACGATCTTTTCCAGTTGAGTATCCGGTGTGGAGGGCTTGAGATAGAGGTGCAGCAGCCCATCGGCCTCCAGTGCCATTCTGGGGCCTATGGGGTGTTGATGGATGCGGGTGGCGTAGCAGGTGCCCAGGTAGTGGAGCTGACTGAAGTCGGTGGGTTCCAGGGCTTGCTGAGCCTTGAATCGTTCCAGGTGTTTGGTTATCCAGTCGAGGTGTTGTTCGATGAAAGCGATGGCTTCGGTTGAGCTGTAGGTCAAAGGGGCCGTTAAACGCAATTCCCCCTGCCTGGTGATGGTCAACCGTACGCCACGCTTGGGCTTGCGCACCAAGCGGACGGTGTATGAGCCAACATGTAGGTCTATCGGCTCTGGTTGTGGGTTGTTAGGGTGTCGTAAACGAAAGATCATGACCCCTGATTTGTCGATTAATAACGCTTGCGGGGGTAGCCGTCTTTGGATTTGCCGCCAAAGGGAGCGTCTTTTTTACCGTATTCCTTTTTTCCGTAAGCACTGAAGCTGCGTTTGCCGTAATCATCCTTGCCACGATTGTTGTCGTCACGGCGTTGGCCGTAGCCTTCTTTGTTGCCACCGTAATTGCTGCGGCTCTTGTTGTAACCGCCATCACGTTTGCCGTAAGGAGCGTTGCCTGGACGACCACCGAAATCGGAGCGTTCTTTGTTGCCTCTTTCCATCTGTTCGTCGGTGGCAAAGTCCACCTTGACCTGACGGCCGAGGAAATCCAGTTCGCGCAGGGCCTGAATGACGCGTTTGGCGGCGCCTTCTTCTACGTCGAATAGGGAATAGCGGGTATAGAAATCGATGCGACCGATTTGCACACGGCCATCAACGTAGCTGTTGACCAGGTCCATGAGGTTCTTGGGGGAGATGCCGTCCATTTTGCCTAATCCGATGAAGAGTTTCTTGAAACCGGCTTCGGGGCCTGTTTGTCTGGGTTCTGAAGGATTACGTTCACTACGGCTTTTTTCATCGACGGTTTTGATTTCGGCGGCTTCCTTGTAATAGTCGATGAGGCGGACAAATTCCTGTGACACCATACGCTTGATGAGGTCTTCCTTGTCCAGCCAGTCCAGCTTGCGGTAGACGCTGGGAAGGAGGTGCTCGATTTCACTTTCGTCCACGCTGACTTTCTCGATTTTATCGATGAAATGGAAGACTTGCTTTTCGCATATTTCCTTGCCGGTGGGCATAGTGGCGGGCACGAAGGTCTTGTTGATGACGCGTTCAATCTGGCGGATCTTGCCTTTTTCCTTCAGGTTGATGATGGAGATGGAGATGCCTGTTTTGCCGGCACGACCGGTACGACCACTGCGGTGGGTGTAGCTTTCTGGATCATCGGGCAGGCTGTAATTGATGACATGGGTCAGGTCAGAGACATCGAGGCCGCGGGCAGCCACGTCGGTAGCCACCAGGAGTTGGATGTTGCGGACACGAAATTTGTTCATCACGTAATCGCGCTGTTGTTGTGAGAGGTCGCCGTGAAGGGAATCGGCGCTGTATCCATCTTTGATGAGTTTGTCGGCGATTTCCTGGGTCTCTATCTTGGTGCGGCAAAAGATGATGCCGTAAATGCTGGGGTAATAGTCGGCAATGCGCTTGAGGGTCAGGTATTTGTCCTTAGCGTTGACCATGTAATAGATGTGCTTCACATTGGCCGTGCTTTCGTTCTTGTTGCCAATGATGATTTCTCTGGGGTTGCGCATGTATTTGCCGGTGATGCGGGCGATTTCGGCCGGCATGGTGGCAGAGAACAGCAGCATGTTGCGGGATTCGGGCACTTCGGCCAGGATAGCGTCGATGCTTTCGGTGAAACCCATGTTGAGCATTTCGTCGGCCTCGTCGAGGACGACGTTGACCACGCCGGACAAGTCGACGCAGCGGC
>JAAYBL010000302.1 GCA_012718945.1 Bacteroidales bacterium | reverse complement strand
TCCAGGAGAGCCACTTCGATGGTCTGTTGTTGGGCCGTCGTGGTGTAATTTTTCAACGTAACATCAAGACTCAACTGTCCATGCTTGTAGGCGGCATCCAAACCCGGGTGGGCAAAAAAGTCGAGGATGCGCGTTTGAGCGGTGCTGTACAGGCAAACACTCCGGTTGATGCCCCCCAAGCGCCACATATCCTGGTCTTCCAGGTAGGAACCATCGCTGAATTTATGCACCTGGCATGCCAGGAGATTCTGCCCCTTGCGTACGTAGTTGGTGATATCAAACTCGGCCGGGCTCTTGGCGTTTTCCGTGTAACCCACTTGTTGACCGTTGATCCAGACGTACATGGCGTTGGTGCCCCCTTCAAAATGGAGGAACACACGGCGGCCATCCCAATCGGCTGGCAACTCAAAGGTGTGACGATAGGCCCCTACAGGCGAATCATCCCGTTCAACGTTGGGCGGAGTGGCTCTGAAGCCAAAACCGGCGCTCACATACACAGGTATTCCGAATCCATTGAACTCCCAATTGCCTGGTACAGGCATTTCGGTCCAGGAAGAAACATCGTACGATTCCTTGTAAAAACCAACGGGCACTTCGGCTGCTTTGGGCACCCAGTGAAATTTCCACAACCCGTTTAATGAACGGAAGTAGGGTGAGGAGCCTGGCTGGTCGGCAATCGCCTGTTGAGCGTCTGCATAAGGCATCGATGTGGCCCTGGGCGCTTCTTTGTTGATGGCAAACACAGTGGGATCTTCCCATTCGGGCGCTTGTTGTGCCAGGACAGGGATACAAAGCGCCAGGGATAGTGATAAGATTGTTCGTTTCATGGTGAATTAGGTCGGTAATTGACGTTGGCTAGAAATGAGTTAATCCATCCGGATCAGCTGCCTGTAATTCCCCTGTGGGATATCGATAGACAAAACGTAAATCCCCTTGGGTAATGTGGTTGAATAGGACGTCCCGATGACCGGAGTCATCAGCACTTGCTTTCCATCGAGCGTACACAATCGGATCGTGCTTGCTGAAGCAGGCATATTGGCAATAGACATCTTTTCATCAGCAAGGGAGACCCGGATAGCGTTGTCGTCAACCTCAGTAAGGCCAACGGGGGGATTATTCGCTTTACCGTATAAGTTGGTGTTTCCAAAGCGCAGTTTGTAAGGCCATTGGGCGATGTTGGTATCGGTATGTTTCCAATGCAGGGCCGGTGCCCCCATCGCCACAAACCACAGGTACGAGGTATTGGTGGGTACCGTAAAAGAAAGACGCCCCTGTGCATCGGAACCCATGGCGCTGTAAACCCTGGTTCCATCTCTCAGGTAGGCCACAAAGCCGTAACGCCAACCAGCCTGATTTTTATTGAAATAGGTATACCCTTCGGCTTCCGTCAAACCATTGAAATCAACTGTAATCTCCTTGCCAACGGCCGAAGCAGCGTTGAGACGAATGGCGTTGTAGCCGTAATTTTGGGGAGCGTGGGACGCCGGTACTTGTAACCAACCGTTTCCGATATCGTCCAATTTATACGTATGCTTGTTGGCATGCTGTGTCAGCGTATTGCCCCTTTTCAAATCCCAGGTAACAAAACGACGCACGCCTTCAAATAGCTCATCGTTGAAAGCCTCCTGTGTCAGACTGTTCAGCCGTTTATAGGTCATGACAAAGTCCTCGCCTTTCAACGACCGATTCCACAAATTGCCCACAAGGGCTTTTCCATGTAGATCAGCCCAATATTCCAGCACAAAGGGTGAATGATACTGGTTATCAGGGTGCATAAAGGCCAGATGTGTCTGGTTCATAAAGGAGGTGACGTGGTACCCCTCAAAGGTGGGCCAGTTGTTGTAGAATTGCCACAGCATGTATTGCGAGGTCATTTCCCAGGCCGTGCCCTCGAAGCCAACTTTCCCGTCAGCTCCCACCATGTATTGAAACGAATGGCCCAACTCATGAGCCAATGCACCATACGGCGCCGACTGGATGCGGGAAGGATACAACAACACCACCCCCACTTTATCATCTGCACCGGAGCCATAAACCGTTCCCCAATCTTTGTTGTAAAACAAAAAGGCGACCATTTTATATTGATCGGTAAGAGATGGATTTTTTTGAACGAAAGCCAAATCATCACGATAAAAGGCGTACAAACTCTCCAATTCTGCCAGAATGCCAGTCAAGGCTACTTTATACCCAACAGGGGCTGTTTCAGGGTTATCACCATAGCCCGCTTCCCAGAAAATGACGCAATTGTCCGTTTGCTTCATGCGTGTTGTTGAAAACCGACTGTCGGGCTTGTCGTAATCGGCAGCCGTTTGGGTAATGTATTTCCCGGCAGCCCCATCGTAGATCCAATACGGGTAATAGATTTGCTTGGTCGTGCTGGCTTCAATTGCATTCGTACGAGTCACGTCTTCTGCTGATTGGACGCACATGTTAATGCAGATGATTGCAAAGAGACAGACAATCAGTCTGGTGCGAAAGGGTGGATGAGTCCTCATAGTTGACGTCCTTTTCGGTTGGGTGGCTAAAGATAGTTTATTATTACGATGCCAGTTAACAATAAGCCCAAAATTCCATCTTAAAAAAGATGGTCCTGCCAGATACAATTTGACTGTCTTTTTACGTTCATATATGGATACCGCCTACACACACTAACCGACCACTATGGACAAAGTAACGATACTCCCGCCCGAAACCATGGGCAATCATTTCATCGAACCACAATACCTCCCCGAAGGCCAGGACGATAATTACCTGAGGAACCAACAAAGCCCTCCCCCTCCTGGTGGTTGGCGTCATTTACATTCCGATGAGGTAGAGCGTCTGGTAAAAAACGACAACACGGCCCACAACTGGGATGACATACTGGTAACCAACCAGTTTGACCCCAAGATGATAAAGAACAACAAGTTCTATGGCACCGTGCGGATTGGAGCCGTTCGTAACGTCATCTTACAACACCACGACCTGCGCCTGGCCGCAGGTATCACCAACAGCCTCATCATCTCCTGCGACATTGGCAACGATGTAGCCATCCACGATGTGCACTACCTGGCCCATTACATCATCGGAGACAATTCCATCCTGTTCAACATTCAGGAAATGAACACCACCGACCATGCGAAGTTCGGTAACGGCATCGTCAAGGACGGGGAGCCTGAAAGTGTACGGACCTGGCTGGAAATCATGAACGAGACAGCCTCTCGCAAGGTACTACCTTTTGACGGCATGATACCGGCCGATGCCTACCTTTGGGGAAAGTACATCGAAGACGCACCGCTTCAGGCCAACCTGAAACGCATCACTCAGGAAAGTATGGACAGCCGCCGCGGCTATTTCGGCACTACGGGTCGTTGTTGTGTCATCAAGAACTGCAGTATCGTCAAGGATGTAAAAATTGGCTCCCATTGTTACATCAAGGGTGCCAGCAAGTTGAAAAACATCACTATCAACTCGAGCGAACAGGAACCCACCCAAATTGGCGAAGGCATCGTCCTGGTAAACGGTATCGTGGGATACGGCTGTCACATTTTCTACAACTGCATCGCCGTACGATTTATCCTGGGCAACAATTCCAACCTCAAGTATGGTGCCAGGCTGATTAATTCCTTCCTGGGCGACAATTCCACCATTTCGTGTTGCGAAGTACTCAACAACCTGATTTTCCCAGCCCACGAGCAACATCATAACAATTCCTTCCTGGTTGCCGCCGTAGTCATGGGCCAAAGCAACCTGGCCGCCGGTGCCACGCTGGGTTCCAACCATAACAGCCGATCCAACGACAATGAAATACAAGCAGGGCGTGGCTTCTGGCCTGGTCTTTGCACCAGTGTCAAGCATTCCTGCCGCTTTGCCTCCTTCACATTGCTGTCCAAAGCCGATTATCCAGCGGAAATGGACATCCCCCTTCCCTTCTCACTGTTGAACAATAACACCGCCCTCAACTGTCTGGAAGTCATTCCGGCCTTTTGGTGGTTGTACAACATGTATGCACTGGCCCGTAATGGTTCCAAATACCTGCAACGCGACAAACGCATCCATAAGGATCAGCACGTAGAGTTTGACGCCTTTGCTCCCGACACAGCCGAGGAACTGCTGCATGGACTCCATTTGCTGGAAGTCTGGACAGCCAAAGCCTGGCTGCGCAGCCAAGGCGTACCTCTTGACAACCAGACAGAAGACGCCTTAGCCGCTAAAGGCCGAGAACTCCTGAATGGACCTCAAGAGGTGGTAGACAGCCTGGAAATTTTGGGCGAAAACATGGAAAAGGGCCATCGCAAGGTTCATATCCACAAAGTCTGGAAAGCCTGGAGAGCCTACCGGGACATGCTCTACCATTACGGTACAAGAAACCTCATTTCTTACATTACCCAACACCCCGAAGCCAGCCTGGCCGACATGCACGCCAATTTGGGTGGCGCACCAAGGGTCTCAGACTGGGTCAACCTGGGTGGACAATTGATGCCAACATCCGATCTTGATAAGCTAAGGCAAGACATCGGTCAAGGCCGACTGAACACATGGGCTGCCATCCACAAACGCTACGACGATCTTTGGGAACGTTACCCCTTGGACAAACAACGCCATGCCTACGCCGTGTTGAGTGCCTTGATGGGTGTGGAAAAAATCGATGTAAAGTCGTGGCCCGGCATATTGGACAAGGCTATCGAACTGCAGGATTACATTTGCGAACAAGTGTACGATTCCAGGCATAAAGACTACGACAACCATTTCAGGCAAATCACGTTTAAAAACGAAGCCGAAATGTTGGCAGCTGTGGGAACCATCGAAGACAACAGTTTCATCGTGCAGGTGCGTGAAGAAACGGCAGCCTTCAAGAATTTGGTCAACACATTGAAACAACGTCGTTGATTTCTTATGAACAAGCCCTGGTTTCAGGGCTTTTTTTAGCAATAAACAGCTACTTTTGTTACGCATAAATATGACCACCTTTCTACCAATTATAACCGCTTAATTCAAACGAACATGAATTTGACTGATCCTAAATACGCTTCTTATGCGTTGGTGCAAGAAATGATGCAGACCGTACAGGCAGTGCAACAATTCAATCCCAATCAGACCAAGGCTGTTGCCAAGGCCATCGCCCAAAAAGGCCGTCTCTTCCTCACTGGTGAAGGTTCAAGTCGTATCTTCCCGGCAAAAAACGCCATGCGCAAAGCCATGACCTGGGGTATGGATCTGAGCATCGCCACCGATGGCTCTCGCCAAGCAGCCAGCTATGACTTATCGAAATTTGCTGTCTTCTGCGCGTCCAACTCCGGTCGTACCAAGGAAGTAGTGCTACTGGCTCAGCAACTGGGCGCTGCCGGCAACAACGACCGTTATGGACTGAGCGCCAATCCCGGGACCATGCTCGAAAAAGCCTGCGCTCAAACCTGGGTACTCAACTGCGGTTGGGAACAAGCCGTTGCTGCCACCAAGAGCGTCATCGAACAGACGCTTTTCTATGAATCCATTCTCTGGAACATCCAGGGCAAAGACATGACAGCCGAGCTGGCCAAACTGCCCGAACTGATAGAACAGGCCCTCATCTTGTGCATTCCTAAGGACATCGTTACCAAAGCTGTGAAAGCGCCCACCATTTACTTTGCCGGGTACAACGACGGGGTGGCCGAGGAACTGACCCTCAAGACCAACGAAATCACCCGCAAAAAATCTGATTTCCTCGAAGGCACCTACGCCGTCCACGGCATCGAAGAGGTCATGGATCCGAACGACATTGTGTTTGTGGTTGACCCCATCGAGTCTGAAATTGAAAAATTCCAGGAAGTACTCAGCAAGGGTGTAGGCCTGACCGTTGTGGCTATCTCTGACCACGAAACGCCCTTTCCCACCATCCGCGTGCCCAAGGGTGGCTGCTTCAATCCTTACCTCTTCCTTTGCGCAGGCTGGAACTTATTGGTTGAAATTGGCCTAGCCAAGGATATCGATCTGGACAAACCTGATAGGGCTCGGAAAGTCGGTAACGAACTGGTGCAAGGTTGATATTTTTTTTCTCCCTAACAATTTAGCGGGATCGGGGCTTACTGGCTTCGATCCCGTTTTTTTTTGTACCGTTTCCTCTTTTTCCTTCGAGACCGCTTCCCTTACAGGGTAGCGCCTTGATGGTTTTGATACCGCAGCGCACCGCAGCGGAGTTGGGTGTTGAATCCGACGAGAGCGGCATTGCCGACTTCGTGAAGTCACTTGAGACGAACGATCGGCGCCGCTGTCTAGGGGACGCCAGCCCTGAGGAATGGGTGTCGGAGACAATACCCGACTCCGCCCCAAGGGGAGCGGGATCGAAGAAAAAAAAGAGGGCCTCTCCCATAAGAAGCCCCCTCTATTATTCAAACGTTCAGAACAAACGCATTACCAAATCGAAGCACGTTTATCGACAGGCAAAAACATCGGGCTGTCCTCACCAATGTTGAAAGCCTCGTACCAAGCACTGATGTGAGGCAGCGCCCCATTCACACGCCATTTACCCAACGAGTGAACATCCAGTTTGGTCAGACGAAGAATTTCTTCGTCCCTGATGTTGCCAGCCCATACATTGGCATAAGCCAGGAAGAACCGTTGCTGTGGCGTGTATCCATCAATAGGCTTTGACGAACCACCTTGTTTGGTTTTAATAAAGGCGTTGTAGCTAATCTGCAAACCACCATGGTCAGCGATATTTTCACCCAACGTATAGGTACCATTAGCCCTGACATCACCCAACACACGGATACTGTCGAAGTAGTTCACCAGCACCTTGCTACGCTCATCAAAACGAGCAGCATCTTCGGCTGTCCACCAATCGAACATGTTACCTTCCTTGTCAAACTTACGACCTTGGTCATCAAAGCCGTGTGTCATCTCGTGTCCGATCACCACACCGATGGCACCATAGTTGATGGCGTCATCCCCATTAGCATAGAAGAAAGGCGGTTGCAAAATACCAGCCGGGAAACAGATTTCGTTGGAACTGGGATTGTAATACGCGTTAACCGTTTGAGGGCTCATAAACCATTCATCCTTGTCTACCGGTTTGCCCAATTTATCCAGGTTGTATTGGTAATCGAAGCGCATCACTTGCTGCACGTTGGCCAGGTAGCTTTCCTGAGGGTTGATGGAGAGCGCTGAATAATCGCGCCATTTGTCAGGGTAACCGATTTTAACCTTGAAAGCAGCCAGTTTCTCTTGAGCCTTGGCTTTGGTTTCATCGCTCATCCATTCCAATCCGGCAATACGTTCGCCCAGTGAGGTTTGCAGGTTTTTAACCAGTTCCAGCATACGTTTTTTGGAGGAAGCAGGGAAGTACTTTTCTACGTAAAGTTGACCGAGTGCCTCGCCGAGTGAGCCATCGACAACTCCTACCGTCCGCTTCCAACGGGGACGCAGTTCCTCAGCACCACTCAATTGACGACCATAGAAATCAAAATTCGTATTGACCATGACATCGCTCAAGAAAGAGGCAGCGTTGTCAATGACTTGCCACGTCAGATACGCCTTGAGCGCATCCAGAGGTTGGCTGTTAAGCAAGGTCACTGCAGCATTAATGGCTTCGGGTTGACCTACATTTAGAGAATCCAGGCCTTCAATACCCATACCCTTGAAATAACCTACCCAGTCCAAAGATCCACAGGTCGCCGACAAGTCGGCCATGGCAACCTTGTGGTAATTGAGTTCAGAGATACGGGTTTTTTCTTTGGGATAATGACCTTGAGCAATGCCTGTTTCGAGTTTAAGCACATTGTTTGCAGCGGCTACACCCTCAGCTTCAGAAAAACCAACATTGACAAATTGTTTGACAATGAGTTTCCTATAACCTTCTCTGATGGCTTTGGTGGCCTCATCGTTTTCCAGGTAGTAATCACGTTCACCCAAGCCCAAACCTGCTTGAAGCATATGCAGGATGTTCATGGTACTGTTCTTGTCATCGGCACCGATGTAGAATCCAAAGAAAGGGGTCACACCCAGGGGCCGCAAGCTGGCCGTCAGGTCGATGTACGCCTGCTTGTCTTTAATTTGCTGTATCTGATCGAGCAAGGGTTTTAATGGCGTTACACCTTCTTGATTAAGGCGGACACTGTCCATACCCAACTTGTATAGGTCACCGATTTTTTGGTCGACCGTACCAGCTTCGTTGGTGGCTTGGCTGATGGTTTCAATCAAACCGTGAATTTGCTCAATGTTCTGTTGGGCTAGTTTATCAAAGGAGCCAAAACGGGAATACTCTGCGGTAAGAGGATTGGCTTGCTGCCAGCCTCCGGTCGCGAACTGATAAAAATCAACACCTGGAATGGCTGTGGTATCCAGATTGGCCATATCCAAACCTGTCTTTCCACCGGCGCTCGGTTTGCACCCAGTGGCGACTGCGACAAGGGCTGCTGCCATGATTAGGGGAACTGTTTTCATATTAATAAATTCTATAGAGGTTGAAAAGTGTATTAAAATGCAAAGATACCGTATTTCTACCATGACCATGGGTCAGTAAAATAAAAAAAGCGTTAATTATATGACTGCCATTTTGTCACTATTAACAATAATGCGCCTGCCATAATTGCATTATTAAGCATTGGCAAGCCATTTGCTGCGATCATTGTGAGTAAACACGCTTCATCATGAACTTCAATCAATTCACCATCAAAGCCCAGGAGGCTGTTCAAAAAGCCATTGAAACAGCCCAGGCCAGACAACAACAAGCCATAGAGACAGCTCACCTCTTACAGGGCGTGCTGGACACCGGCGAGGACGTGACCCGCTTCCTGATCAACAAGTCAGGCGCGCAGACAAATGCCATTACCCAAGCGCTCAACCGCCTACTGGATAGTTACCCCCGTGTATCCAACGGGGAACCCTACCTGTCTAACGACACCAACAAAGTGTTGCAAAAAGCCGTTGACCTTTCCAAAAAGGGTGGTGACCAATTTGCTTCCATCGAATTTCTTCTGTTGGCCCTGGTGGTTGAAAAAAACGCCGTAAGCCAACTTTTGAAAGAAAATGGATTGACCGAGAAAGTGCTCAACGAAGCCATACAAGCCTTGAGGCAAGGCTCCAAAGTCAACAGTCAATCGGCTGAAGACACCTACAATGCCCTGGGCAAATACGCTATCAACCTCAATGAAAGGGCTCGATCGGGCAAGCTGGATCCCGTCATCGGCAGGGACGAGGAAATCAGGCGTGTGCTGCAGATATTGAGCCGACGCACCAAGAACAACCCCATCCTTATCGGCGAACCAGGCACAGGAAAGACAGCCATTGCTGAAGGATTGGCCCACCGTATTGTCAGGGGCGACGTGCCGGAAAACCTGAAATCCAAACAACTCTTTTCGTTGGACATGGGAGCTTTGGTGGCCGGCGCCAAATACAAGGGCGAGTTTGAAGAACGGTTGAAATCGGTGGTCAACGAAGTCATCCAGTCGGAAGGGGAAATCATTCTCTTTATCGACGAAATTCACACATTGGTGGGTGCAGGCGGAGGTGAGGGTGCCATGGACGCGGCCAATATCCTCAAACCGGCCTTAGCCAGGGGCGAACTCAGGGCTATCGGTGCTACCACGCTCAACGAATACCAGAAGTACTTCGAGAAAGACAAGGCACTGGAACGCCGTTTCCAATTGGTGCACGTGGAGGAACCCGACGAAGCCAGCACGGTCTCCATCCTCAGAGGGCTCAAGGAGCGGTATGAAAACCACCACAAGGTCAGAATCAAGGATGAAGCCATCCTGGCCGCTGTTGAACTATCCACCCGCTACATTGCCGACCGCTTTCTACCAGACAAAGCCATCGACTTGATGGACGAGGCCGCCGCCCGTCTACGACTGGAAGTAGACTCTGTACCCGAAGAGCTCGACAAGATACAACGGAGCATCATGCAGCTTGAGATTGAACGGGAAGCCATCAAACGGGAAAACGACACGGCCAAACTGAGCATGCTCAACGAAGAAATCGCCAACCTCAAAGAGGCAGGCAATACGCTGAGGGCCAAATGGAACGACGAAAAGGGCCTGATCAACACCATTCAACAAGGCAAGATCGAGCTGGAAAACCTCAAGTTTGAAGCCGACAAAGCCGAACGCGAAGGTGATTATGGCAAGGTGGCCGAGATCCGTTACGGGCGGGTAAAAGAGGTCCAGGCTGGCATCGACAAAGCCAAGGATGCCCTGCACGCCATCCAAGGCGATGACCCCCTGATTAAGGAAGAAGTAGACAGCCAGGACATCGCCGACGTGGTGTCCCGCTGGACAGGTATTCCAGTCAGCAAAATGTTACAAACGGAAAAAGATAAGCTGCTGCACCTGGAAGAAGAACTGCACAAGCGGGTCATCGGGCAGGACGAAGCCATCGCCGCCGTTTCCGATGCCGTGCGTCGTAGTCGTGCAGGCCTCAACGACCCGAAACGTCCCATCGGCTCCTTCATCTTTTTAGGCACGACCGGTGTAGGTAAAACGGAGCTAGCCAAAGCCTTGGCCGAATACCTGTTTGACGACGAAAACCGGTTGACCCGTATCGATATGTCCGAATACCAGGAAAAGTTCTCGGTAACGCGGTTGATCGGCTCGCCTCCTGGCTACGTGGGTTACGATGAAGGTGGCCAGCTTACCGAAGCCATCAGGCACAAACCCTACTCAGTCGTCTTGTTTGATGAAATTGAGAAAGCCCACCCAGACGTATTCAACGTGTTGTTGCAAGTACTTGACGATGGGCGACTCACCGACAACAAAGGCCGGGTAGTCAATTTCAAGAACACACTCATCATCATGACATCCAACATTGGATCCAATTTGATCAGGGAAAATTTTGAACATCTGACCATGCAAAACCGGGAAGACGTCATTGAGAAAACCCGCAATACGGTATTCGAACTGCTCAAACAAAGCATACGGCCCGAGTTCCTGAACCGTATCGATGAACTGATCATGTTCACGCCCTTGAATCAATCTGAAATCCGACAAATCGTGCAACTGCAATTGAAAGCGGTAGCCTCACGATTAAACGGAGAAGGCGTTCGACTGGAAGTGAGTGAAAAGGCCATTGATTGGCTGGCCGAGGCTGGATTTGATCCACAATTCGGCGCACGCCCCATCAAGCGGGCCATTCAACGCCACTTGCTCAACGAACTGTCAAAAACATTGATTGCTACGCCTTTGCAAGCCGGACAAGTCATCCACGTTGAGACGACTTCAGAGGGTCTGACATTCAGGATTACAGACTAAAGGTTACAAATACCGATTGACTATTCAACGTGAACGGTGTCACTCCACAGTGATGCCGTTCACTTGTATTTCCCAACGTACAGGCATGGCTTTTTTGTACACGGCCGACACCCCGCAATACGCTTCCATCGACAAGTTGATGGCTTTCTTCAGTTTGTCAACATCCAGATTGTCACCCTTGAAACGGTACACAATGCACATATCGTTGAAATGCCTGGGATGCTCTTCGGTAAGTTCACCCTCCACCGCAACAGAAAAATCCGTTAAAGGTACCCGCATTTTCTTAGCCATTGCCACAATATCCATTCCCGTGCAACCGGCCAATGCCAATAGCATCAGGGGTTTCGGCCTGGGACCCAGATCATGGCCACCGGCATCTTCCGGCACATCCAGGATTAGTTTATGGCCGTTCACATCGGCTTCAAAAGCCATATCGCCCTTCCAATGAGCTTCCACTAGTTGCTTCATCGCTATTTATTTTTGCTTATTAATTATTCTCATACAAAAATAACTAACTCAAAACTGATTGGCAACTGATTTCATTTTTTTGTGCCACCTCATTATGGTTTTTAAAGTAATGCTATTGAAAAATGGATGGCACCCATTGAAGCGCTGGTACTAATCGAATCGAATCGAATCGAATCGAGTAGGAGAAAGCATAGGTAGTGATAAGACCTTTGCTTTCGTTCTCTCACACCACCGAACGTACCGTTCGGTATTCGGCGGTTCCTTGATTTACGACCTTGACACGACCGAAAAACAATCGGAGAGGAAGGT
>JAAYBL010000301.1 GCA_012718945.1 Bacteroidales bacterium | reverse complement strand
TCCATCATTTTAACGACTCGTTCAAGCTCTTTGTAGAGTTTATAAGCGACAAAACAGATGCAGACGTGAGATTCAATTCTTTTTTCTGTGAAGTGAAACATTGGCCTCATTTCTAAGACGCCTTTCGATACACGAAAGGCACGTTCCACCACCCAAAGCCCTCGGTATTGGTCTATTATCTCCGTTGGTTTGCATTCCGTATTGGTTATATAGCTTTTCCATCCGTCCCATTTGGCATCCTCACTTATCTTTGAGTAATTAGGGCTCACTGAATAATTCAAATCCATCCCAAATTTCGTTGGGCTGGCATGAATGGTATTATTATTTCTTCTCTCATTTTCATCACATTAGCAAAAAGCCACTTGAGTATTGAGGCAGAAAAATCCCTTATATATCGGATCACATTCATTACAAATAGGATAGCTGCTATCCAACTCATTGACGTTGAGGATAGTTTGGCTCGGATTTGGTTAAGGTTGTATCCATTTTTGCCTTGTCCAAACTTTCCTTCAATCTGGTTGCGTTCAGCCGCCTCTCGTCGCTCTTTGCGTTTCATGTAATACGACTTCACCGTTTTAACCGGTTTACGACCCAATGGATCACCAGTATGGCGGATGTTTCGTTCCTTCAGCCAAGCCCGGTTTGAGCGGTTCAGGTAAATTTTATCAACCTGCACCAGTTCCGGGTAGTGACCATTCAGCACTTTGTATCGCTCAACCTGCATTGGAAGGTCACAACCTTCATTGTAGGCATCCCATTCAAACCGGTCAATCCTGGCATAGCCCTCTTGGAGACTCACGTTGATCTTTGCTCCGAACTCCACTTTGGCCTTTGCTTTGCCCCTGACAATGGGACGCACATGTGGTTGGTGGATGTTTACGATGCGATCCTCGCAACTGTTGGACTTTTCCTTGAACATGGCTTCCTGTTGCGCCAGAACATGCTGGATCACAAAGAAGTCTTTGTTCTGATGCTTATTGAAAGGTATGCGCCCGTCCTTTCTTCTGTCAAGCAATCCGTTTATTATCCTGATGTCCCGTTTCAGGTAGTTGATCTGAAGCCTCAGGCCGCGTCGCAACACCTTATCCGGTTTACGCTTCATCTTCGATACGTTCAAATACTCTTTACGGGCAATCTTCCGATAGGTCCTTGGTTTATCAGTGATGTTCATCTCCTTGCAAAGATGATCGATCAGATCCTCGGCTTTCACCCGGCTGTCGCTCAGTAAATCAAGGTCCGTGGGAAACTTGATCTGGGCATCAGTAACTGTAGCATCGAGCTGAAGCTTACCTTTATTCTTGGTTCCCCCTGCGGGAGTGTGCTCATCATTATCGTCATCTTTCGTCTCCTTCTCTGATACCTGTTTGATATTCAACCCCTTGCGGATCAGTTCATCGGTCAATGATTCAAATACGTTAAGGTCAATGCGTTTCCGGATGTGAACCAACAGGGATGGATCAAACACCCGCTTTTGAGTAAACCCTTTCAAGCCAAGAAAGTATTGCATATAAGGGTTTTCTTGGATGATCTCTATCACCCCGATGTCATCCAACTTCAGCATGTGTTTGATAATAACCACCCCCAAAACCATACGGGCATCCTTGGTGGGCGCTCCGCGACGGTAGGGAAAATTCTTATAATAAAGCTCGGCAAACTTGTCCCAGGGTATCACGCTGGAAAGAACAACCCACCGGTTGTTTTCATCCAAATTGGCTTCGAACGGCATCGCAAACTCGGCGATGGATAGTTGTTTTTGAGTTGAGTATCTTTTCATGTGATGCGGACTTTTCGGTATGAAAATACCTAAAAATTTGCAATTGAGCAAATATTTTGGCAACTTATTATATTGATATACAGTATTATATCTATTATTCAGTGAAACCCACGTAGGAGGAGGGGGAGTGGGCGTAGAGGCCTTTTTCGTAGATGTGTCCTTTGAGGGACAGGAAGAAGATGGCTTCGGCTTCGGTGTTGAAGTAGTTGCGGGCGATGGTGCCGTAGCCAACGCTGGCGTTCTCTCATTTGGCGTCAGACAGGTAGAGGGTGTCGCCCTGGTAGTCGCAGGGGGCGATGGGGGTGCTGGGGTGAAGGATGTCTGCCAGGATGGTGCATTATCTTTACTCCTCGGGGAGGTGTGTGGTTGTCTGGAGTTTCTAGTATTGATGTTCGCTTTTGGTATATTTGCCGAGTAAGAGATGTTGAGTAATTTGGGTTTATCCTCAGAAAATTGACTTGCTATGAACCTACTAGAGTTTGTGAGGGATCAAATGCGGATGTCGCATATTTATCAGCCGGTGATGATCAAGGCCCTGCTGGGGAATGGGGGTCGTATGTCTACGCGCGATATTGCCCGTGAGATTTTGATGTATGATATTTCTCAAATCGAGTATTACGAGAATGTGGTCAACAATATGGTTGGTCGGGTTTTGCGGAATAGGGGAGTTGTTGAGAAAAAGAAAGAGGTTTATGAACTGGTGGATTATGATTTGTTGACAGATGATGTTCGGCAATTGATTGTAGAGGAGTGCGACAGGAAGATTGACGCGTTTATTCAGAAGCGTGGTTTAAATGTTTGGGAGCATCGTGGCCCGTTGCAAACGATACTTGATCAACTCTTCTTTTGAATCCGTCATTTTAGTTTGATCCCTTCTTTGATTATAGTTGAGAATAATGGTGTTGAACGATGACGCATCTGCCAGTCGTGTTTCGTATAAATTAACGGAGATAATACCTCGCCAGTTTCCAATTCAATCTCATAAAAATTATCCATTAATCGAGTTTCGTATTCAAAAGGCAGTTTGTCGGTGTTTAACAACAGCAATAAATCCCAATCAGAACTTTTTTTTTCCGTACCACGCGCACGTGAACCGTACAAAAACAGCTCAGAGTTTGGCTCTGTCTGGTTTAGCATGTCTACTATCTTTTTTATGATGGACACATTTCGTTTCATATCACAAATATATGATTTTATGTTTAAAAAGGATTCGCTAAGGACAATCCCTTTTGTTCGTTGCCAGCATTCTTTTACTTGATTGTCTGCAAGTATTGATCAGCCGTCATGACTGGGATGTTGGCCTTGCTATAATCCTTCAAATGTTCAGTGCCAACTCAAGCTGAATTCGTCAGACGCCGTCTGACCTTTTGGATAAACAAGATACAAGCGACGCATCCGTCCGCTTATTTGCCGATAGGTTGAATGTTGCGACGGACGTCTTTGGAGATTTCCAGAAACATGTAATTGGCTTTCTGGGAATGGATGTCGGCTTCGTTTTCGTTGTACTTGTTTCGGGCGTATTCCTTAGATTTCTCGAAGGTGAGTCGCGACATTTGATTCTGGGATTTACCTGCCATCGTCGAATCCAATTGTTCGTCAGGGAAGAAATCGTCTAACTCGACATCGCCTATCATGGATGTTTCCAGGAAGTTCAGACTATCACGGCTTGATGTGGTGTAATAGCCAACAAACATGTGACGAGGCGTGCGCACGAGGATGGGTTCGATGTTTATGGCGCGCAGGAGGGAGGCAAACAACACGCTGCCGTCGACGCAGTTGATTTGTGAGGCATTCAGTGCGTCTTCGAACGTGCGTACGCGCTGTGAAAACACCACATTGCTCGATAGGCTGGTGTTGGACACCGAGCTGTAACGGAATTTCCGCTTCTGCAAGACGTTCCACAGGGCATAGACTTGTTTGTCGACCGCCTCAGGACCTCGTGACTGATAGCCCCAAAACCGGTTTACGATGCGGGTGTTAAGGGCTTCGCGCAGTATCTGATCGATCATAGGGTGATCTTCGTTGACATAGGCGGCAAAGAAAACGCCGGTATCGTGGTATTTTTTATCCTTGCTGTAGTAGCCTAGCAAACATTCGTTGATGCTGCGTACGGAGTAGGTACGTACTTGCCGACCAATGTGTTTGCCATTGATTTCGGCGTCCACCACGACGTTGATCGGCTCTGCTTGGGCATTGTTGCGTAAGGCTTCGTAGTTCCAAAGGATGTCGGGGAAAATGGTATACGCGACATTGGCTTCGGGTAATTGGAATTCTGAGACAGACTGTGCGAAAAATTTGGTTTCTGCCAGTTCGATGCGTACCCGGCTCATGGGTTTGGAGGAGCGGATGTGTACCGAGATGAGCGATTTTGGGTTGCCAACATATGGGGTGTCGGATGGTACGATGATTTGCGCGTCGGTGGTTGCCACCGATAGGATGCCAGAGGGGAAAAGGGTGCCCCCCAGTTCGTCGGTTATATCAAAGCCGTAGCGCAGCGTGGCGTTGGTGTAGTAGATGTAACCGCCTGTGGCCAACAATAGCACGACAAGAATCAGGATACCCCATTTGAGGCGGGGTTTATGTATTTCTTTCATACGAGTGGAATGTCCGTTTGAAAGCTAAAGATACGACGTGTTTGGCTATTTTGTATCAATAAAAGACGCTTGAATGTGGTGAGTGCCTGGCGTTAGGATGCGGGCTTGAGTATTGGGCAGGATAACGTGGGCTTGGGTGTTGGGGGGGACGATGATGTGAACCGATATGGTTTGGCCAGTGCGGGTATAGATGACGGTGATGAGGCCGTGGGGGGTGCTGACTTGTTGGGTCACGTTGGTGAGGCCGCCTAGCTGGGGTTTGACCTGGAAGGTGGTCCAGCCTGGTTGCAGGGGAGAGAGACCGGCGATGTATTGGGAGAGGATGGTGTTGGGGGCGTTCCAGCCGTGGTTGATGGTGCCTCCCTTCAGGCCATCCCAGACTTCCCATAGGGTGGTGTAGCGGCTGTTGACCATGTCTGTATAGCGGGTTTTCATGCGTTTCAGGGCCAGGGTGTCGGCGTTCATCAGGCAGTAGGCTTCCAGGACGTATTTCTCCAGGTAGGGGCTGGCAAAGGTTTGCGTTTTCAGCACTTCCAGGATGCCTGGGTATTGGTCGGGGGTGGCCAGACCTGCCACGACGGCCATGGCGTTGGCTCTGTCATCGGGGAGGGGAAGCTTGGTAGAACGGTAACAGCGTTCATCGGCTTGCCAAAAGGTGGGTATGAAATGAGTTTCCAGGTTGCGCATGTGGGTGACGTAGGCTGTCGTGTCCTGGGGGTAGCCGCTCATCGTGGCCATGGGGATGGCCGCTTTAAGAGCCAGGTAGTACCAGCAGTTGTCCAGGATGTCGATGTCTACGTTGGTGCCCCAGTCGCCCCAATCCCAGCCGCCCTTGCGGTGGACGACGAGTCCGTTGGATCCTATTTTCCATAGAGCGAGGTAGGTGCGAACGGCCGGGTAGGCTTCACGGATGGTGGTGCTGTCGTTGGTGTTCATGAAGTAATTCCAGAAACCGTACCAACCGATGCTGGCTAGGATTTGTTGGGGTAATTCGGCTTTCCACAGTCTGGAGGGGGGACAGAACAGGGTGGAATCGGCGCGTTGCCATTTGACGAGGGTGAGGATGGATTTGCGGATCAAGGCGTGTGACACGGTGTCGAGGGTGTAAAAGCTCTCGCCGCTTTGATTGACCACGTCGCCCCACCAGAGGGCCTGCTCGCGTTCGGGGCAGTCCATGTAGTTGTCGAACATGTTGATATAGAGCGTGCGTCTGGCCATCATCCAGAGCCTGTTGTAGAAGGGATCGTCACACTGGAAGTGACTGGTGAAGGCGGAGGGGTAACCCAACTCCCTGTACTTCACGTCAATCAGTTCGACACCGTCGGGGATGGTGTAAATCACGCTGTTGCCGCTCATCCAGGCGTAGGTTTCAAATTCGTTGAGGCCTTCTTTGGTGAGGTACTCGACACGGTTGGCCGGGCCTTCGTTGAAGTCGAGCCAGCCGTCGTATTGGTCGGTTTGTATGCGTATAAGTTTGCCTGCCGGAGCTTTCACCTTGAGGTAGGCGGTGACGCGGGCGTCATAAGGCAGGGTGGCTTCTACGATGGTGTGCCCGTCTTTTTCTGTCATCTTATGCCCTTCGTATAGTTGATGGCCGCTGTTGGTCCATTGGGGGAAGGGGCGTTCCACCATGGTTTTCCAGGGCAAGCTGGGTGGGGTGCCTTTGGCGATGGCCTGTTTCCAGCCGCTGTCGTCGTAGCCTTGATTTTGCCAGCCGTTCAGGGTGTCGTTAACGGCGTTGAACCGGATGTTCCAGACGGGCAGGCGCATATTGGGCTGGCCGCCTGTGGTGGAGTGTTCGTAGGCGGGGTGGGGTTGCGTTTTCCAGGTGGCGTCCGACAGCAGTGTGGTTTGTCCGAAGTCGCCTTCGAAGAGGAAACCGCCTTTGCCGCTGTTGACGTGTGAGAAGCCTTCTTTGTCCCAAAACCAGACCAGGGCGGCCAGGGTGTTGCTGCCTTTTTTCAGATAGGGTGCCAAGTCGACGACGTCGTAGTAGGTCTCCTCTTGTCTGTCTCTGCGTAGCTGGCCTTCAAACACGACCATCTCTCCGTTGATCCACAGCCAGTACTTCGAATCGGCGGCTATCCTGGCCAGGGCTTTTTCCGGCTTAGTCTCGAGCTGCACCGTTTTCCGCAGGCACAGCCAGGTGTCTTTGGGGCCATCGGCTTCCTGCCAGATCCACTGGGCTTGCCAGGTGGGTTGTGTGGCGGGTTTGGCTACGGCTGTGGCAACGGCTGCCTCGACTGTAAGGACGAGGCAAGCGAGGAGGAGGGATTTGAAGGGAGTGAACATTGTGGTGAATCGTATTGCACTTTTTCGATCGATAAATTCATGCATATCATAAATGATATTTCTAATTTGCATGAAAACTGGGATCGTTTTTAAACAAGTGGGTTTTATAGGCTATTTAAATTTCAATCGTCTCGATAATAGCATCAATCAGTCTGGTTAGTTGCTCATACGCCTCGTCCAGGGAGGTGTAATGCCAGCCGTACCAGTAGTCTTCTGGTTTTTCCAGTTTATGGTTCTCTAGGATGGTCTGTAATGCTGGTGATGGGTCGTGTTTTTTGGGGCTCACAAAGTGCCTTCCAATGCCTATGTAAAGATTGGGTTTATTCCAGTCGTTGCATTCAATAAGTGCGACAAAGGATTGCTGTTGTATTTGAAATGACAGGCCTATGTTAATGATGTAGCTGTTCAGGTTGAACGCATCACCAACGACTTCATGGGATGGATAGTCATGCTGAAGGGCCGTTTTCCATTGGTCAAAGGCTTTTGTTATGAACTGTTTGTTGTAGGTGCTTTGAAGCAGATGTACTTGATTCAGAATGTTGGTCAGTTCCCTTTCTTTGGCCCCCAGGATGGCTGAGGCTTCAATAGGATACTCATCGTTTATTTTCCATGTTTCTTTAAGGTAATCCTGTAGGTTCTTGTTCATCTTTTCATCGATTTTTCGAAGCGAAAACAGTCCCTCCAGGTGGTCGATATACTGTTCGATTGCACTTCGGAGGAAGCTGCCTTTCGTGTCTTTGTCTTTCGTGTCAATGTCTTTCGTGTCAATGACTGGTAATAGTTCATTTTTGATCCACGGGTAAATACAATCTCTGTATGATATCGATCGAAATCGTTGCTCGAAGGCCTTCTTGTAAGAATGGTTGTTTTTATTGATCCAGCTTTCATCAGAGGGGTCTCGTGTATACTTAGGCATGTAGATAACATAGATAGCATCTTCCTTCCGACCGTAATCATTGACCATTGTTTCAATGTACCGGGCCAATTGACCGCCTGTTGATTTGTTTTGGTCCTGAGCTTTGTTGGTGACTTTATTTTCTATCACAACGACATAGCTGGTGTCAAAGATGGGAATGTCAATACGGCCGCATGAATCGACCTTTCTAATATCAGGCTTCTCAATGGTCAGGTTAAAACGGCAAACCTCATTCAGGAACTTCTCCAGGATGGGATACTTGCCATTCTCTTTGTAGCCCAACAATTTGGAGAAGATTCGACTATGAGCGTTTTCATCGGCGTGCAGTTCGTCTATCACATTGATATGATAGGGTAATGCCGCTTCTTCTTGATTGTAAACGGCATTAAATTCGTTCAGAAAGGGTATAAGCTGAGTAGAATTCATTAGTGGGTGACATGTATTTTTTTCACGCTGCCATCCGAATACTTCACGAGGTTGATGCCGCGTTGGAGGGCGTTCAAACGGATGCCGCTCAGGTTGTAGATGGCGATCGGGTAGACACCGGTGGCGGGGGCGAGCGAGGGTAGGCTTGTTTCCAGGGACGACTTGGTCACGGCTTTCTCCAGTCTGATAAAGTCGAAGAAGAGGAAGGGATTGGTCGTTGAGGTGTTGTTGCCAGCCTGGAAGCCGAGGGAGAAGGTG
>JAAYBL010000300.1 GCA_012718945.1 Bacteroidales bacterium | reverse complement strand
TCCAATTGTTATCAGTCGTGTCAATGACGTAAATCAAGGAACCGCCGAATACCGAACGGTACGTTCGGTGGTGTGAGAGGACGAAAGCAAAGGTTTTATAATTACCTTTGCTTTCTCCTACTCGATTTGTGATGGTGTATAGAGGTTTATTTACGTTTTTAAGGTATTTGTTTTTTTGGTGAGAAGGAGGGGGTCAAACCGTGAGGCGAGAGCCCCCTCATTTTTTCAGCCTATCCGTTAACGTTGCGGCGCCTTTCGCCGCGTACCCTGCTCTACACGTTAAAGTCCTGCCGCTGCTTCTTCCTGGGTTGCGAAGATGGAAAAGATGGAGGAAAAGCCGGAAATGTCGAAGATTTCCTTGATGCCTGGCTGCAATCCAAAAACAGTTGTTTGACACCTTCATTGAGCAGCGCGGTGATGGCTTGTTCAAATTCGAGGTAATTGGCTGTGTCGATGCGGCCGTCGATGGCAACGTTGACGCCTTGTTGGAAGGGGGTGGATGTGATGGTTATGATGGGATTTTTTTGCTCATTGTGAGTATGTTGTGTTCGTTTTGCCGTTGATAGTTGACGTCGTCCATCAGTTTGCGGATCAGGAAAATACCCAGGCCGCCTATGGGGCGTTCTTCGGCTGACAGGTTGACGTCAGGGTCGGGCGAGGCGGTGGGGTCGAAGGGTTTGCCGCTGTCGGTCAATGTAAGGTCCAAATGGTCGGCGTAAATGGTTAGTTCGAGTTTGATGTCGTTGCTTGTCCCTGGTTCGTAGGCATAGAAGATGATGTTGGTCAGGGCTTCTTCAAGCACCAGGTTGAGGGGCATCAGCAAGGCGGCGGGCAGGGTGCCGGCGGCCTCCAATGATTCCAGTAGGAGCTGCACGCGGGTGAGTTCACTCACGTCGTTGCGTAGAATTAGTACGTTACTGTTTGTGTTTTCCATAATAACTGATGCACATCATGGTTAAATCGTCTGATTGCAGGTTGCCGTTCACGTGTTTGGCAACGGCCTGGTTGACATGGTCAATCAGTTCACGGGGAGAGGCTTGCGGGTGTTCGTGGATGGCTTGCAGCAAGCTGTCGTCGCCGAACAGCTTGTTGTCGCTGTCTTCGGCTTCGGTCACACCGTCGGTGTAGAGGAAAATGCGGTCGCCGCGGTCTAGCTGAAGGCGTTCGCTGACGTAGGGGTGGCTGTCAAAGAGGCCGAGAGGTATGCCTTTCGTTATGTTGAAGTAGCGTTGTTCGCCGGCTGCCTGTATCAGCACCGGTGGGTTGTGGCCGGCGTTGCAATAGGTGAGTACGCCGGCCATTTCTTCGGCCGTCACGGCGATTAAAAACAAGCCGGTGGTCTTTACCTTTACGTATACGCCGCTGGAAGCCGGGGCTGGCACTAGTTTTACGGATCACTTGCCTTTCATTACCGGTGTAGGCTCTTTTCCTCCTGTTGAAAGAACAGTGGCCTTTATCCGGGATGTCTTTCCCAGGGCTACACGCGTGGGTACGCTTTACAATTCATCGGATACCAATTCCCGGAAAGTGGTTGAAATGGCCAAAAAGGACATGGCTGAAAAGGGCTTGACCTTGGTGGAAAATACGGTGGTCAATACCAATGAGGTGTACCAGGCTGTGTCGGCCATTTGTCAGCGGCAGATTGATGTGCTGTGGATTACGGGCGAAAACACCATGATGCAGGCTTTCGATGCTGTGGTCAAGGCCAGCATGCCTGGCATTCGGGTGATTGGTACGGTGTACACGCCCAGTGAAATCAACTCAGTGTTTTATATGGAAGCCTTGCGCAAGGAGGCGGAAAAGGTGGGTCTGACCTTGCTTGTGGCGCCTGCTTCGACGGTTACGGAGGTTTCGGATGCTGCTGCCAGGTTGTTGTTGGCCGGTGAGCATCACTACGCATTGGGGCTGGGTGCCATTGGGGATCGTTTTGAGACCTGCAAGGATAGAATGGGCGAGTTCCTGTTGATGGATGGTCAGGTGGCGTATTTGCCGGCTGATGGCTCTAAACGGCCGGATTACATGGTGAACAGTGGTCATTTGATTGCTTCCTTGACAGCGTTGTATGGGGTTTCCTGTACGGGCGACTTTTCAGCGTTGGTTCGGTTTACTGGGGAGAAGGGTGACGGGGCTCTTGAGGGCAAGAAAGCTGCTGGGGGCAGTAATACAACCTTCAGCGCCGAATCGTTGGGCGTTGGCCCGATGTTGGAGGGCCTATATCAACTGCTTGGCTACGAGGATTTTCTGATGATCTCCATTGCTGAAATCAGCGGTTTGGTGGGCGTCTCCCTAAATCAGTCGCCGGTGGGACATCCTGATTTATTCGCTTTCCCCGGGGTGAAGGAAATGGTGAATTTTACGACAGAGCCTGAATGTGAGGGCATGCTTGGCGTTACGTTGGGCATCTATAGCCGACGGCCTGACGAAGGACTTACCCGCTTTCTGAGGCCTGTAAGCCTTGGTGCTGATGCGGCGGTTCACCTGCACACGGCCGTGTTTCCGTATATGCCACTGAAAAAAACGGGGATCGATTTACACGAGACCATGCATACGCTTTTAATAATCTAATACAGTCATCATCATGTCATTACTTATTGGCTCTATCACGATTGGCCTGATTCTATCCTTGTTGGCGCTGGTCATTTTTATCAGTTTCCGCGTCTTTGATTTTCCGGACATTACGGCTGAGGGTTCGTTTGTGTGTGTGCTGGGAACCAATGGCTCCGGCAAATCGACCTTACTCAACGCGGTGGCCGGTAGCTTTTTACCCGATGGGGGGCGGATAACGCTTAACGGCGTGGATGTGACGCATTGGGATGAGCATAGGCGGGCTGCCTGCCGATTTGGTGGTTTCGTTCAGGGAAATGGTGCGCCCGCTCAATATGGGCCTGGAAGACAGGCTGAATAATCCCATCGGCAAGTTGTCGGGTGGTCAGCGTCAGGCGTTGACCTTACTGATGGCGACGGCACTCAGGCCCGATTTATTACTGTTGGACGAACACACGGCTGCTCTCGACCCTAAAACGGCGGCCAAGGTGATTGACTTGACGCGCAGGGTTGTTGCCAGGGATAATTTGACCACGTTGATGGTGACGCATTCCATGCAACAGGCTGTCAATCTGGGTGATCGTATCATTATGATGCACCAGGGCAGGGTAGCGTACGATTTCAAAGGGGATGAGAAGAAACACCTGAAGGTGCAGGATCTCCTGGCGCTTTTCGATGATCTCCGTAAAAAGGACAGCTTCGATCCGGGGCTGGCTGCGATGCTGAGAGCTACGTACGTATAAATGTAAGATGTAAGCCTTTTGATTTTCGTTGTAAATATTGTTTATTGGAAAATATCTACATATCTTTGTGTGGCAAAGCAAACACAAAGCATATGAACAAAATCATTCATTCGATACGTCTGCAACTCAAGCAGCATTTGTTGACCGTTATTGGCGCCGTGGTTGGTGGCGTTGGCGGTTTTCTCTATTGGTACTTCATTGGTTGCGCTAGCGGCACGTGTCCCATTCAATCGAATCCGTTTATGAGTACGGTGTGGGGATTACTACTTGGTGGGTTGATATTCAGTCTGTTTGAGAAGAAGAAGGCTGCTTGAGTGTGTTTGTAGGGGTAGCGCTCCCCTTGACGGGGTCGGGATCGAAGAAGAAAAAAAAGGGTGAACTGAATCGAAAGGATGAAAAAAAAGAGGGAGCCTCAAAAGTATCGCTTTAGAGACCCCCTCATCACAAAGTTACTTATAGAATCCTCAGTAGATTATTCTTCCCTGTGAACGTCTCCAGTTGCGTTACCGACGTAGGTGTTGTTCTCAATGACAGGGCTCAACGCAGGCTCGTCGTAGGCAATATAGATGCCACAGCCTTCGGAGTGATTGATGGCGCAGTTGGTAATCTTGACGTTGGAAGAGTAGATACCGATGTTGTGTTCGGAGTAGTCAGCGCCGTAATCAACCCTGCAGTACTTCAATTCGTTGGTAGCGCTGACTTCTTGCCAGAAGTTGATGCCACCCCAGTCGCCCGGTGATTTGGTCTCGGCATTGATGGTGAAGATGATGCT
>JAAYBL010000299.1 GCA_012718945.1 Bacteroidales bacterium | reverse complement strand
CCGTAGACGGTGGTGTGACCGCTGGGGTGATCCAGGTAGAGGGCGTAGCCAAAACCGTAGGCGCCGATGCGTAGCCTGGAAATCCAGCCGTCGGCCGGGGCGTACACAGGTATGCCTTTGCGTTGCAGCGTCTTGAAGTCAATACCGGAGTGGAAGTGATTGCTGCGTAGTTCTCCGAAGTTGCCGCTTAGCAGGGGCTGGATGCGCATGGGCAAGTCAAAGGCGGCCTCAGTGAAGGTGGGAGGGGTGGGCACTTCAGGCTGAGGCTTTAGTGACAGGGCCGTCGTGATGACCACCACCAACAACAGGGAACTAGCAAGGAGGATACGGGACATAGGCGGCCGTCAGACCAGTTTGTTGGTCTTCGTGTCGGGGAAAATGATGGCTGGTTTGAAGGTTTTGGCGGCTTCGAAATCCATCAGGGCGTAGGCCATGATGATAACGATGTCGCCTTTCTGTACTTTGCGGGCGGCTGCGCCGTTCAGGCAAATGGTGCCGGAATTGCGCTCTCCTTTTATGACGTAGGTTTCAAACCGTTCGCCATTGTTATTGTCCACGATCTGCACCTTTTCGTTGGGCAGGATGTTGGCGGCTTCCATCAAGGCTTCATCGATGGTGATGCTACCGATGTAGTCAAGGTTGGCCTCCGTTACATGAACGCGGTGTATCTTGGATTTTACGACTTCAATCAGCATGTTTGTATACTATATTGTCAATCAGTCTGACGGGTCCGCAGTAAACAGCCACACAACCGACAATGTAATCGGTTTCTGCCCAGTCTTCGACGGCCTGCAGTGTCCGTCCGTCCACAATGGCCATGTAATCCAGCTTGAATCCGTCTTCAGGACGTAGTCGTTCGCTGACATAGCGTATGGTGGCCTCGACACTGTTTTCACGGGCGAAGGTACGACTTTTGACTAGAATATCGGCAATGAGGGGTGCTTTTTCTCGCTGTTTAGGTGTGAGCCTTTTGTTGCGGCTGCTCATGGCCAAACCATCGGTTTCCCTGATGATGGGGCAGGCTACAATATCGATGTTCATCCCCAGTTGGGCGACCATGGCTCTGATGATGGCCAATTGTTGAAAGTCTTTTTCACCGAAATAGGCTTTGTGCGGTTTGACCAGTTCGAACAGGCGGCTGACGACTTGGGCTACGCCGTTGAAATGGCCTGGCCTATAAGCGCCTTCCATCACGGTTTCCAGGGCACCGAACGAGAATTGCCTGGTGTCGGGGGTGGGGTAGACTTCTTCCACGGAGGGCATGAAGAGGTAATCGCAGCCGGCTTCTTCCAGCATGAGGGCATCGGCTTCCGGCGTTCTGGGGTAGGTCTCCAGGTCTTTGGGGTCGTTAAACTGGGTGGGGTTGACAAAGACGCTGGCCACGCAGCAGTCGTTTTCGGCTACACAGCGTTTGATGAGGCTGAGGTGGCCTTGGTGCAAGGCTCCCATGGTGGGGACGAGGCCGATGGTGCGTCCATTATGACGTAGCCCTTCAAGAATATCGGTCAGGGCGGCGACGGTGGTAAGTGTTTGCATACGTTTTATTCTTTCAGATGCACGGGTGAACAATGCTTTTGAAACCTACCTGGAAGGGCTCAAAAGGGGCTGCAAAAAAAGTAAATAATTGTCAAACGTGAAAATTATCAGCTAAATACTTGTTCTTTTAAGTCTTTTTTTTTACTATCTTTGCAATCAGTTTTACGTGAATGTGT
>JAAYBL010000298.1 GCA_012718945.1 Bacteroidales bacterium | reverse complement strand
TGGAATTCTATCCTGGCGTATTCAGAAACCTCCATTTTCTGCGCACCAAGACCGATTTCGGCTTTGTCATGGTCACCAACCAGGACGGACTGGGTTCCGAAGGCTACCCAGAAGAACGCTTTTGGCCCATTCAGGAAAAAATCCTGAAAACCCTGGCCAACGAGGGCATCGAATTTGACGCCATCCACATTGATAAAACCCGCAAAGAAGACAACGCACCCACCCGTAAACCGGGTACTGGGATGTTGCAAGCGTACTTCAGCGAAGCCTATGACCTGCCTGCATCCTTTGTGATTGGCGACAGGCTCACCGATGTCAAATTGGCGGCCAACCTCGGTTGCAAGGCTATTTTGCTGCAAGCGCCCGACAGTGCTATGGCAAAAAGGGTCATCGACGAAGGTTTTGAGGCCGCTTGCGCCTTGATGACCCCCAACTGGGACGATGTGTCAGCTTTCCTCTTTGGTGGCGGCAGAAAGGCCGTAGTGAGCCGTAAGACCCATGAAACATCCATTCACATTGAAGTCAACCTTGATGGTGACGGTCGCACCAATATTGAAACGGGGCTGGGCTTTTTCAACCACATGCTGGAACAGATCGGCAAGCACGCCGGCATTGATTTGACCATTCATACCAAAGGTGACTTGCACGTGGACGAACACCACACGGTGGAAGATACGGCCATTGCTTTGGGAGAAGCCTTATTGACTGCCTTGGGCGACAAGAGAGGCCTTGAGCGTTACGGCTTTTGCCTGCCCATGGACGACAGCTTATGTCAGGTCGCCCTGGATTTCGGAGGCAGGCCCTGGCTGGTCTGGGATGCGCCATTCAAGCGGGAAAGGGTAGGAGATGTACCCACCGAACTCTTTTCCCACTTCTTCAAGTCGTTGAGTGATGCTGCCCGTATGAATCTGAACATCAAGGCGGAAGGTGACAACGAGCACCACATGATCGAAGGGGTGTTCAAGGCCTTTGCCCGGGCGCTGAAAATGGCCATCAAACGGGATATTCACCGCTTCAGTTTACCCTCTACCAAAGGGGTGCTCTGATCGCCTGCTGTTCAGTCCACCGACACGAGATCGGCCAGGCAAACCTGGTAATAGGAGCGTCCTGCATCGTTGGGGCGGAGCACACTGTCATCCCAGACCACCACATCCAGGTCAATGGTAACCTGACCATTGGCTGAAGCCCCCCGTTGTCGCCCCATTTCGGTTTCCAGGGCCTTCAACCAGGCAGTAACGTCTGTCAACGTCAGGGAGGTCTGACCTTGACAAACGGCGTTCAGATAGCGTGGTGTCGTCGGATTGTTGTCACCGTAGGCTTGACTTTCATGCAGGTCAGACCATCTCAGTGAGTGGTTGAAGTAAGCGTCGAGGCGTTTTTTGGCTGTAGCCATGTTGACCGTGGCATCCTTGTTGGAGGCCAGCAAAAGGGTAAATCGATGCATGCCGGGTAGATTCATTCTATCCACAAAAATACCAAAACTTTATCTACCTTTGGCTTCATACACCAAACGGATCATAACCTTTGCCATCCTCTTTGAACCTGTACGCTATGAAAAAGAACACTGCTGTCCGACTATTGGGTTTGTTGTTGGTTTTCCTAACCGTCCTGCCTTTTTATACCCGCGCCGAGGCCCCCTCAAAAAGCCCCAGCAAAATCCTGCAAGTTGACTTACAGGAAAACATCAACAGCTATACCTGGCTGTTGATTCAGAAAAGCCTGCTGCAAGCCACGGAGGAAGACTTCGATGCGATGCTCATCCATATGAACACGTATGGTGGTGAGGTCTTGTTTGCCGATTCCATCCGTTCGGCCATCCTCGATGCCCCCCTTCCTGTCTGGGTTTTTATTGACAACAATGCCGCCTCTGCCGGTGCCTTGATTTCCATCGCCTGCGATAGCATCTACATGAGGACAGGCGCCACCATTGGCGCATCCACGGTGGTTGACCAGACCGGGGCAGCTGCTCAAGATAAGGTGCAATCGTACATGAGAGGCATTATCAGGGCCACCGCTGAAGCTCAGGGTAAGGTAACAAGGATTGAAAAGGGGGATACGGTAGAGGTGTGGCGCAGGGATCCCCGCATTGCTGAGGCAATGGTGGACCCTGACATTCACATCGAAGCCATTATCGACACAGGTAAAGTGTTGACGTTTACCGCCAACGAGGCACTCAAACATGGATACTGCGACGGCGTGGCTGAATCGGTCGACGCGGTATTGAGCCAACAGGTGGGTTTGGACGATTATGAGGTGACCGTATTTGAGATGGCAGCCGTTGACAAACTTAAGGGGCGCCTGATGGGCTCGGCCCTCAGGGCTATTTTGATTATGATCATTGTCGCCGGTATCTGGTTTGA
>JAAYBL010000297.1 GCA_012718945.1 Bacteroidales bacterium | reverse complement strand
GTATTCGGAGATAAAAAGACAAGCAGGTTTGTTCTGAATAATACCAGCTCAGGCGGTGCATGCATCAACGATACCATCATGCATGTTGCCAACAAGTACCTACCCTTCGGTGGTGTGGGTGAAAGCGGCATGGGGCGGTATCATGGCCGATACAGTTTCCTGACGTTCAGCCATCAGAAAGCGGTCGTTTCGTCTACACGGTGGTTCGATCTGGCGGGCAAGTATCCTCCATACAAGGGCTTCAAGTGGTTAGAACGCTTGTTGGGTTGAACCGAATCAACCAGTCCTCCTACCTTCAAGTGAGTGGCACTTCCACATAGAATGTGCTACCCTTGAATTCAGCGGTTTCTACCCATAGGCGACCACCATGCAACTCCGCAAACTCCTTGCACAGCATCAATCCGAGGCCAGAACTGCGTTCCCCGCCCAAACCCGGCCTGTTCTTGGATTCATCCACCGTAAACAGCAAGGGTAACAAGTGCTCGGGTATCCCAATTCCAGTGTCAGAAACAGCCAGGCGCAAGTGCTTCTCAACAGTACCTAGGGCTTGTAAAGTGATCACGCCCCCTTCCGGTGTAAATTTGATGGCATTGGTGAAGAGATTGCGTAGCACAGCCTCCATCATTCGTTTATCGATGTTGGCAATCAAACCAGGTTCAACCTGTACGTTGACCAGTTGGTTTTTGGCCTCTGCCCTTTCCTTATGGGAAGCAATAACCACATTGATAAACTCTTCCACCACCACTTGGTTGCGGTCAGGCTTTAGCATGCCCCGCTGAATTCTGGACCACTCAAGCAAATTTTCCAGGAGTTCAAAAGAGGTTAACGCTACATGATTGAGCATACTGGCATACCCATGCATCGCCTCCAATGTCAAGGTGTGCTGTTTGTCGGCCATTAACTCTGTAAAACCTATTATGGTATTGAAAGGGCTTCTCAAATCGTGGGCGATGATGGAGAACAGCTTATCCTTGGTTTGGTTGATGGCATCCATTTCGGTAGCAACCTTACGTAAGTTCAGATCCAGCTCATTCTTCAGCAAGACTTCAGCCAACACATGGGTCAGCATTTTCATCCATTCAATGACCTCGTCATCCACCTTACCCTTATGAGTGACAGCCTCAAAGCCGATAATCCCCATAGTTTGTTTGCTCCGTACCAATGGTAATAACAAAACAGATTGAAACTGGTGGCGCTCTGCTTTTTCGGTGATCCAATTATATTCGTCTGAAACGGCGAATACATCGGGCACATAGACCTGTTCAAACGACTTGAAGACGGTCTTCATTATATCAGAATAAACGGGATTTTCCTCTTGAAAAATGGAGAAAAAGGGCTCTATACCCTCTTTTTGCCACCTATAAACATCGACGATTTCGGTGACATCCTTATCCAAGGTGTAAAAAATGGCTCTGTCATAGTCCAGGAACAAACAAAAGCGCTCCAGCAAGCTACACATCTTTACCTCCAGCGTTTCCGGAGTGGAACTGATGAAATCGGTGGACACTTCGGTCATCAAGTGCTGGAAATCAGAGCGACTTTGCAACCGTTCTTCCCTCAACTTAGCTTCAGTAATATCATGCATGGTACCGATGATGGCAGGTCCTTGCTCATTTGTTATCATGTCAGTCACCAGGTCTACCCATTTAATGTCGCCCTGCTTGGTAACAATGCGAAATTCAGACCGGACCAGTCCCAGATTACCCGCTTCACGTTGTTTGATGCGTTCTTTAGTACTTTCCAGATTATCCTTGTGAACAAAGATGGGGCCCTTCATGGCATAGATCTCTTCCTCTTCGTACCCAATCAGGTTGGCAAACCCCTTGTTAAACTGAATAAAATGTCCACTTTGGTAGATGTAAATACCAGCATTTGACTGCTCAGACAAGGAACGAAACGCCTCCTCACTGGCCAGAAGCCTCAAATGTGTTTGTTTCTCTTCAGTCATATCCCTGGCCACAGCATAGACCAACTTTTTCTCCGTATCCAACGTGGCACGCCAGGACAACCATCGATAAGAACCATCTTTACATAGAAAACGGTTGTCCAGGATTTCATAGCCTTCATTTTCAAGCAATGCCTTGTTATTGCCCAGGGTAATGGATTTATCTTCCGGATGGACAAACGAAACAAACGATTTACCCATCAACTCTTCCCTGGTCCAACCGAGTACTGAAGTACAGGAAGGACTGACTGTCGTGAAATGACCAGCGTAATCACCAATAAACAACAAGTCGGAGACATGATTGAACAGGCGGTTGATGCGCTCCACTTCCTCACGCATCTCATGACGGCTTTTTTCAAGGTTAAACAGCAGATAGATATTGATGAAACTGACAAGAAAAAAGACAATCAGAGACTGGTTGGTATAAGGCATGCTAAATTTCGTCAGGATACTGATTACCGACAGCACAAGCAAAATGGAAAAGTAAACCAGGCTAAACCACCCCCCATGCTTGTGTCCCAGCAGGTACATAGCCAGGAATGGTAAGGAGAGAGACCAAAAGATACCAGCCCCATTCACCCCTCCGTTCCACACGTAAAACCCAAAGTCTAACGCTGTGATGATCATCATGACATAAGCCCACGGTTTGTACTCCTTCTTAAGCACATAATACACGTAGTTCAGCCCACACAAAAACGTATACACACTGAAAACCTTCACTATCAGCCAATTCTCCAGTAGGATATTTTGCAACAGAATGGGTATTACCCCGACCATCTGGATAACGACGACCGTCACAACCTTTCGTTTCTGTCGTTGAAAGTCTGTCATGATCGTTGGATTAGGAGTGGTTTATTTTTGATTTCTTTATTTGACACTATCAAAAGAACGGCCAAGGGCGCTGTTCTCCTTGTCTGTTAAATGGGGGCTTTGTTTTGCAGGGCTTTGATTTCGGCCTCAGCTTTGGCTTCCAGGTCGGCGGCTTTTTTGGCCGCTTCTTTTTTCAGCTGTTCGGCCGAGGCTTTGGCTGCTGCTTTAAGCAAGGGATTGGAAGCCTTATCTATAAGGCGTTGTGCTTCCTTGTCGGCTTCAGCAATCAGTTTATCACCGGCAGCCTTGGCTTTGGCTCTGATGGCAGCGGCCTCTTTTTCCAAGGCCTCTTTGGCTTTAGCAGCCTGCTCATCGATGCCGGCGCCTGTGGTCTTTTTAAGCAACTGATCGGCCAATCCCACCGCTGCCTGTTTGGCTGCTTGCTCCAAGTCTAGTTTGACTGTCGGCTTGTCGAATGTACCACCGATAGATCCCTTCAGGGTGGTCAATCCCATAGAAGCCATGGATGCAGGTAATGTAGCCATTACATCATAATCCAAGGTTTTGTCTATACCCGAACTACCCTCGAACTTCAAAAGCGTCTGTTGGATAGCTACCTGGAAGGGTTTCGTGTGTATTCTGCCGTTTTCAATATGGAAACCGATATCCACATTCTTGGGTGCCAGGCTGCGCAGGTTTTCCATCTTGAGTTGGGTGGCCAACGCTTCCATCACCTTGAGGCCAGAAAGCTTGAGGTTGGTCGATTGCAATCGTCCATCTCCTAACAGGGTGCTGTAATCCGGGTTCAAGTGCTTGTCCAAGCCCGACTTCAGCTGCAGCCCCATGGAAAAGGTCCCATCTGTCTTTTCAAAGACGGGTACCAATTCGCGTATCATCGCCAATGTTTTGAAGGTCTCTTTATAGCTTACCTCTTTTAAATTCAAGCTGATATCCATGGTCGGTTTGTCAGGTATGACTGTTTCATAATACCCTTTCACCCCTATGCTGCCTCCCATGGTAGAGGCTTGTATGTTTTCCAAAGCAGCCCTACCCTCCTTGACACGGATCACACCCCTGAATTGTTTAAGGTCAAACCGATTGAACACCAACTGTTCCACATCGGCCTTTATAGTCAAATCCAGGTTGGTCGGTACCGTGGGAGCCTCCATGGGCAAGGAATCGGCAGAGGCTGGCGCAGGGGTATCACTTGTTTCAGGTTTGGTTTCCGATGAGGCGGACAATTTCATCAACTCATTTACATTGAGATGGTTTGAACGAATGTCGAGACGTCCCGACAACACCCCTTTGTTCATTAACCATGGCAAGTAATTGCCCAGCGAGCCTGTAGCAGACACATCGTTTTTGCCAAGGGTCAGTGTAAGGGCAGCCAGATCAATGGCAGCCGGAGACATGGTCAACCTGGCCTGATCCACAACCAATCTTTGACCATCGGACAAACCATAGGTTACGCCTTCAGCCTCTACCATACCGTCAGCTTTAAACTGATCGTATTGTTTCTTTTCCAGATGAGACAGGCGGCCTGCCAGTGTCACATCGCCTTTGATGTGGCCCTTCAGATCGGTGCCTTCCTCCAGCGGATACACGTCTTTAATGCGGTCTAACCTGATGTCTCCCTTGAACGATGCTTCTACAGCCGGATCACTGATGGGCGTGGCCACCTTAGCCTTCAAATCGACAGGATGTCCGGCCAACACAAGGTGTAAGCGGCTCAAATCAACCACCGTCTGGTCCAGGTAACCAGCTGGATGGTCAACCGTGGCCAGGACAACCACCTCATTGACAGAACCAGGCAAATCCGGGTAGCTTAAAGCACCGTCCTTCACCGACAAACCCAGATTGAACGCAGGATACTGATCACCTGTCATAT
>JAAYBL010000296.1 GCA_012718945.1 Bacteroidales bacterium | reverse complement strand
GTAATCCTTATGTATTCAATACGTTGCAATCGGCTGTGGCGGCTTTGAAACCAGGAACCGAAGCTCATCCCATGACAATACATATGGCTCCCTGGGTGTATTGGGTGGATGACCCTGACGATCCAGCTGTCAGGGAAGCACCTAGTGGGGGAACGCCCTATGGCTTGATGATTGATTGTCCCTGGCTCTTTTTTCACGGTCTGAGCAAGGATGCGGCTCACGTGGTGTTGGCCGCCAATCGTGGGCAAACCATGGGCGCCAAGGGCAATTTCACCCTGTTCCGTTTGCTGGGTGACGGTATCCGATCCGAGAGTGTCACCTTCGGGAACTACTGTAACGTCGATTTGATGTTCCCCTTAAAACCCTCTCTGGGACGTCCAAAAAGGGGACCAGCCATTGTACAGGCCCAACTCATCCATTGCAACGGCGACAAACTGGTGGCCAGAAATACCCGCTTCATCAGCCGGCTGAACCTTTGTCCTTTCGTGGGAGCCAGGCGCATCCTGTTTGACCGTTGTCATTTTGAATCCACCGACGACGCCTTGTGTGGCACCGGCCTGTATTATGCCTGCACCCTGGATTTTTACAGTTCCAAACCGTTTTATGCGACCTCGGGAACGGGGGCTGTTTTTTTGAATTGCGACATCAGGGTGTTGACCCATGGTCGTCAGTATTTCACCAAAGCCAACGGTCAGGTTGGCTTGGTCGACACCCGCCTTGAATCGGCGCCGGGTACGTATCTGGGGTGGCGGGACCAACCTCCGTTGATGCTTCGTAACTACCAATACGGGGTTACCCAAAATGGACGACCGGTGTTGATCGATGCTGAAAACCCCTCTAGCAGCGTCGATATGACGGGGAAGGCTTTGCTCGATGCTTACCGTTTTGATCACCGGGGTGAGGTGGTGTACAACACCTACAACTTGCTCAGAGGTGACGATGATTGGGATCCACAAGGCATGAAAAACCGGGTATTGCTTGCTGAAAAGGAGCTGGGCCGCCCATTAACCGGATTGCCTGTACAACTGACGGTTCAACCTGCCCGGTTGCGCTTGGAAACGGACAAAGACCAGGGCCATTTGACAGCCCGCTTGCTGCGTTTTGGAGGATCCGAGACGACTATTGATAGCCTCACCTGGCGTGTGGCTCCTTATCAAGCTCATTTGGTCCAGTTGATCGTTGATGCTGGAGGTAGAAGCTGTACACTGATTCCTACCCAACATGGGGACAGCACGGAAACGGTGGTGGTCACCATCACTGACCGTACCGGTTTGGAAGCCGCTGCCGTTGTAACGGTGCTGCCTGCGTTACTGGAGGCACCAATGTTTAGTCGGCTCCCGACCATATCGGCACCTGAAGAGGGTGTTGTCAAACTGGACTACTCCTTGGAAATGCCCTATGCTGATCAATCCTTGATTACCTGGTACCGATGCACGGATGCTTCCGGTGTTGGTGCCATACCGGTGGCTGTGTCAAGGCATCAGAAACCCTTGTTGAACTATACCTTGACGGCTGGTGATGTAGGGTATTACCTGATGGCCACAGTTGAGCCAGCTCACTTGCGCAGTAAGCCTGGCTTACCTGTGTCGGTTTGTGCCACCACACCTGTTGCTCGTGAGGCGGTCAAGACCAAACCGCATTACCTCAAAACGACGTTCAGCCAGGTGCCCACTTTCCCTCAACCCGCTGTGTTGACCGGTTTCTGGACCATGGATGTGTACAAAGCCGCCCCGACTACCACTGTCACCGCGACCTCGTCCTGGTATTACGGGGAGGGAATGGATGGAGCGGCTCATCGGCAGGGACTTTTGCAAGGTCGTTCAGGCACCTTGTTGTACACACCGGTAGGCGAGGTGAGTGGAGACATGCGCTTCAACCTCCTGGTGACACCTTCCAAAACGGCCGGTCAAGGCTTCAGTGTAGCCGACCTGTTCATGGACGTGGTGCTGCAATTCGATAACGTCTCATTGACGGGCTATGGCCTGCGCTTTATCCGTACCATCAAGCATAGTAATACGGTTGATGCCTACCTGGTACGTTATGACAAGGGGGTGGTGACAGCCATGACCCAACCCGTCACAACCACCTGCTTCAAACCTTCGTGCAGGATAGAGGTCAACGTTGCTAAGGGTGTTCTGACAGCCATGGCCTGGCAAGAGGGGACTGAGATGCCGAAGGCTACTGTCGTTAATCAGCCCGTTGTTGGTCAGACCTCTGTGCAATCATCAGCTATTCAGCCGTCTGTCTTTTTGCAGGCTGTCGTTCCCGATTCCAGACCATTGGGGGGTGCCGGGCTGTTGTACAACGGCGGTTCTTCCACCATGATCGATGAGGTGGAACTTTGCTGGGATTGAGCGGCTGACAAGTATTTCAAGGGTGCTATCATCCGCTGAATCAGGCGTTGGCTATTGACCTCAATGCGCGCACTGCCCGTCAATTCCCCTTTAAAATGTATGTTCTCATCGTAGTTGGTTCTTAAGCCATCGGGCATGATGGCAGTTGCCGTGTATAGTTGCTTGTCATCAGGCATGAGCGCTGTTTGGGTCACCTGGGCTCCCAAGGTGCCGTATTCCAGGTAGGGATAGCCATCCAGGAATACCCTCACCGATTGTCCTGGCACGACCTTGCCTCGTCCTATCCTGGGGTAGCTGAGTTGGACGATGGGAGGTCCCGACTGTATGGGTACGACAGCGAACAATCGTTCCCCCACGCTGACAGGTTGATGAAGGCTCCTGGCACAGGGATAGGTGAGTATACCGTCTGTTGGGCTGACAATCAAATACGTAAATTCCCAACTTTCAATAGCAGCCCTCCATTCATTGACAGCCATCAGGTAGGTTTGGCGTTTGGAGGCCAGCGTTTGTTGGCGTTGGGCGGCTTCTTCGCGCAATTGTTGCTGAAGTAGCAAGTGGTCTGCCATCAGGCTGTTGAGGTTTTGTTGATAGGATTCATGGGTTTGTAGACTGTTCAGTAGCGTCTGCTCCAACAGTTGTACGGTTTCCTCTGCCACCAACCCTTTTTTCAACAGCGTTTTATCCCTTGCCAGACGTTCCTTATCAAGGGTACATTGCCTGGCTTGTTGATCAATCTGACGTTTCAGTCCAATCTGATTGACTTCCAATAAGTCTACTTCCCGTTTGATTGCCTGCCATCTGTCGCTGTGGTTGTCCATTCGTTGAGACACATAATAGTCCATAAAGCGGTTGACCACAGTAGACCAAACCGCCTGTAGATTGCCCAATTGCCATGACTTATTAAAAGGGGCTTGATCCGGACTAAGGTCATCCGGTTCGTACAGGGTGGAATCAGTTACAAAGGCTTTTAGGCTGGCAACATCATCGGCCCTGGCAGCGTTTTCCAGCACGGCGATGACTTGACCTTTGCTGACAGGTGAAAGGTGTTCATACTTTAAGACCTGAATGCGTGACCCCGTTCTGGCCAGCAGCCAAAGGGGAGGTTGGGTGGTGGTTACCACAGCTGTCGCTTCAACATATTCGGGAAAGCGGATTAAATACGTGCCGGTCAGCAAGCCGATAATGATGAGGCCCATCAGGCCGCTGCCACAGCGAACCAACCAACTCGGTGGTCTGGATAAGACTTCTTCCACATCGGGTGCGCGGAGTTCTATCGGTCGTTCTTGAGGAGTGTCCATGTTTTACAGTTCCAATTGGTTTTTAACGAGTTGATAATAGGCGCCTTGCTTGGCAATCAAACTTTCATGATTACCTTGTTCGGCCACCCGACCCTGGTGGATGACAATAATCTGGTCGGCCAGGCGTACTGTGCTTAGGCGGTGGGCGACCACCACGACGGTGCGCCCCTCGAAGAAGGTTTGCAAGCGGTTCATAATGCAGCGTTCATTGTTGGCATCCAGGGCGTTGGTGGCTTCATCCAGCAATAGCAGGGGTGGGTTCTTGTACACGGCTCTGGCTATAAGAATGCGTTGCTTCTGTCCCTGACTGAGGTTCATGCCTTCGGGACCAATGAGGGTGTTGTACCCCAAGGGTAAAGCACATAGGTGATCGTGGATGTTCGCGGTGATGGCTGCCTGTCTTAGTCGCTCCAAGTCGATGTGTTCTTCACCGGGTGCAATGTTGCGGGCAACGGTGTCCGAAAAGATGAGGCCGTCCTGCATGACGATTCCGCAGTGCTGGCGCCAGTCTCTTTTGTGCTGATGTTCCAATGGACTGTTGTTGATGAGTATTTTTCCGGCTGATGGTGGGTAGTAGCCCAACAACAGTTTGATCAGCGTGGTTTTTCCGCTGCCACTCATGCCCACGATGGCCGTTTGTTTACCAACCGGTATGTCGAGGTCTATGCCCTGCAGTACAGGCGTCAAACCGTTGTAGGAAAACGATATGTTTTCGAGTTTGATGGGCGTGTGCAGGGTGGTGAACGTGGCCTTCAGGTCAGGCTGTTCATCTTCTTCTTCCAATTGATGGACTTCCTGCAGCCTTTCTAGACTTAACCTGGCATCTTGCCAGGAGCGCATGAAATCGATTAACTGCTCGACAGGTGCGTTCAGTTGGCCTATGATGTATTGCACTGACAACATCATACCCAGGGTCATCTGGCCTTTAAGGACAAAGCCGGCGGCCAGGGCTGTTATTAGCAGGTTTTTACTTTGATTGATCAATACCGCTCCCGAATCCTGGTATTGCCTCAGTGCCATACCACCGGTCTTGACCTTGAATAGCTTGGCTTGTACGGACTCCCATTCCCATCGCTTTTGTTGTTCGCAACCGTGCAACTTGATTTCCTGCATGCCGGTAACCAATTGGATGAGTTTGCTTTGATTAATGGATTGCTGTTCAAAATAGCGCAAGTCGAGCAGGCGGCGTTTGCGCATGAACAAGGCTACCCATAGCACGTACAGCAGGCTACCCCCGAAAAAGACCAGAAAAATCCGCCAATCGTAATATAGGAGTACCAGGCCGAATACCAAGACATTGACCATGGAAAACAAGGTGCTCAGGCTCGAGTTGGTCAAGAATGATTCAATGCGGTGATGGTCGCTAATGCGTTGCATCAAATCGCCTGTCTGCTTGCTGTCGAAATACCCCATGGGCAACCGAAGCAGCTTGGTTAGAAAATCAGAAATCAAGGCGATGTTCATCCGGGTTCCCAGGTGCAGGAGGATCCAACCCCTGATGAATTCCACGCTGGTGGCGCTGAGGGTGAGTATGAGTTGGGCCACCAGAATTAGGTGAATGAACGATAGGTCGTTGTTGTTGATGCCATGATCCACAATGGATTGGGTCAGGAAAGGAAGGATCAACTGCAGGACACTGCCGACCAACAAGCCCATCATCAACTGACCAATTTGTTGCTTGTAGGCTTTCACGTAAGAGAGCATGAAGCGCAACCCTTGCGGTTTACTTCTGTCTTCTTCTGTCGATTCGAACGCCGCTGTCGGTTCAACCAACAAAACAATACCCAATTCCACGCCATCTTGTCGGCTACTTATCCAGCCTTTCTTGATCTCTGATTCCTTCAAGGTCAACAAGCCTTTGGCAGGGTCAGCCACATTAAACAGGCGTTGCTTCCCTTTTTTCTTCGTGGCGTACAAGACTATGAAATGTTTTTGGTCCCAATGCAGGATGCAGGGTAGGGGTACCTGTGTAAGCGCATTGAAGTCCAGACGCAACGCCTTTGTTCTGAAGCCTATGGATTCGGCAGCCTCACTTAGTCCGTAAAGTGAAACACCTTGTTTAGTCATCAGGGCGCGTTCCCGCATCTGTTGAAGTCTAATCCGTTTGCCATAGTGCCTGGCTATCATGCACAAGCAAGCCGGACCGCAGTCCATCGCATCAAGTTGATACACCGGTTTAAAGGAACGTCTCATACGGCAGCGGTCAGTATGGAGGGAACAACAGTAGAGTCGTGCAGCCGCAGGCATTGGTAGGCGATGCCCGTCACTCCGTTCATCAATCCGGGACTGCGAAGACCACCTCCTTGAAACAGAAACTGTTGAGTCAGTCCTTCCTTCAATTGCTTGTCGGCCAATGTTAGACAGGTACTTTTCGAGACTGGGTCGCCCGTGAAATCGGCGTGGTTAAGCAGTAATTCCAGGTTGCCAAAGCGCCCGAAACACAGGGAGTAGCCATCGTTGAAACCCTCTTGCATACAGGTGTTCAGCGCTATGTCGAGGTCGTTTTGCACAGCCTGGCAGCGTACACCACACTTCAATAATTCCAGTCTGGTCAAGCCTATGCCAGGAGCCCCATGTGACCAGGCAGTGGGAAAAGCTGGTTGTCCACCTTCTTGTTCCAGGATGAAATCCCTCAAGTCTGGCCAATTCTGCCTGACCGGATCGAACAGATACTGCTCGTAGTTGAGGATTTTTTTTACCACTTCCTTATACCGTTTCGTGCCGGTGGCGTGGTACAATCGGCCGAAAGCCAATGCAAAGCCTGACGATCCGTGCGATAGTCCGGCCAGCGGTTGTTTGCTGTGACCGCTCCAACGGATGTGCTTTTCTGTCTGCATGGCTGCCCTCAACAACAAGCCGCCCATTTTTTCTGCCACCTGTAGAAATCGGTTTTCTTTACTGACTTTATACATGGCGAGACAGGCCAGCATAAAACCGGCAGATCCATTTACCAGACCGTGGCTTTTTTCCTTGACAGCCCACGCACATGGTTTCGTCTTATCCAGTAGACGGAAAGATTCCTCCAACCACCTTGAGTCTCTCTTTTGCTTATATAGAAGGGCACACATATACACCAATCCACCCCAGCCGCCAAATAATCCCAGATTTCTCAGGCAGGTTTCATGTTCCAATCTGCGTGATAGTTCCAGCCAGGCCTTGTATGCCAGATCGGTGTAACGAGACTTGCCACTCAGTTGACCCAGGTAGGAGAAAAAGAGCAGTTCGCCAGGCATTCCACTGTACAAATCGTACGAGGCCGGTGTCAGCACGTAATGGGAGGCATCCAGATTGCTGGGCCTGTACACCATCCAGGCAGCCGCATCTTTTTCCTCGTGCATGGTTTCCATGATGCCATCTGCGAGCATTATGGCTTTGTCCAACCAAGTATCGGTTGCAGAGGGCTCGTCAGTTAGTGCATCATGAGATTCGCCCACACTGACGGTATCGGTTGTTTGTCGTTGAAGGCTGTTTGCCGGTTTGATGCCCAGAGTGCCAAGGCTCATATCGATGATCCAACACTGCCTGTCCAGATCTGCCTGCGACAGGTGACTGATTTTTTCCACTGCCGTACGGTATCCGGATTGATGAAAGAAACCTTCGGCCAATAGCTGCCCGTTGTGCCAGACGTCAAGACTGTCGGCCGTTGCATGGAAGTAAGGCACGTTCCTTTGCTTAAGGTCACTCTTTTCTGCCTCCAGAAAGGCGACACATTCGGGGTAATCGTCGGCAACCAGATCGAGATTGTCCAATAATCGATCTGCTTGTTCGGATTGCTTCAAGTAATCGGGATGCAGCCCTTCTTTCAGTAAGTGAGCATAGGCCACTGTCGGCCTGAACAACAAGCGGATCGCATCGTTTTTAAACGCCTGCACCTGTTCCAGGTAGGCGCCCTTATTGGTCAGTAGGAAATGGTAGGCCTCTGTGAAACCTTCTTTCAGTGCTTGGGCGTGCGATACTGAAAAGGAGACAGTGCTGCCATTCAATAAAGGATTATTACTCCCGCCAGCTAGCTTATTGGCTTGTCTGATCCCTTTTATAAGGCCTGATCGACTGAGCTGAAATTGCAGCGTGGGAGCGAAGCCTTGATGGCCGGCAGGATTGGACAATCCACTTAGGTCGGCTCTCTGATGGCCATCGTGGGTGAATCCTGTGGGTAACAATCCTGTTTTGAGTACAGAATTGTATAAGGTGTGTCTGGAATCTCCGTGCTCAAAGGGCATGAACGGGTGGAAAAAGGTTTCCACATCAATGAGAACGGGGTATTCACCGCAAGCAATGAGGTTTTCATAATGAAAATCGGTGGCTTCCAGGGTGTAAAGGATTGCTAGGTAAACGCCGAGCCGTTTGTAAAACTGGTCCACCTGCTCTTCCTTACTGCAGGATGTGTGAGGAATAAACTCCATCCAACAGTACCCGGAACCCTCCACGAGGAGGGGCTGCCGCAGCCCCACACGCAGTGCTTTGTCAAGCCATGTACAAAGTGCGTTGAAGTGAGGATGCAGCGGCCGCTCTCTGGGTATGTACACCATCTTTTTCCCGTCTTCCAGGGTCACGATACTGACCGAGGCCCCTTGGTGCTTGTCGCCCAGGTTGGTTTCGATACTGCTTAATCGCAAGGCATTTGCCGTCCCGTACAGGGTCCTGGCTAGCACGTTGCTGTCTGCAAAAAATCGTTTCACCAACTTGTGGCAGTGCACCACCCATTGGGCTGTTTCCTGTTTGATACGCTGCCCCAACAAGGGGTAATGCTGCTCAAAATAGTCCTTGACTGTGTCATCCTTAAGCAAGGTGGCGAACGCTAGCCACTTATCTGCGGGAGCATCTCCAATCAAGTCTGGTTCTGCCAGCAAATAATGAGCCATTAGGGTGGGTTCGATCACGACATAAAGTCGGTCTGTTAAATTGGACCAGCAACAATCGGTCAGCCGTTGGGCTTCTGTCTCGGAGAGGCCATCAGTATGCAAACGTTCTTTCAGCGTGTCGTAACCAGCCTCCAACAGATCGCTGTACAAACACAGCCAATCATTGGCCAGGTCTAGCTGGTGAAGGACGGGGGTGGAAGGGTGAACAAGGGACATGATCAATGAATGATTAGGAGCTTTTTATAGTCAAGAAGCTTAGCTGGCCATGAACCATCTTGAGTTGGGTCATAGATTGTTCCAGTGTTTAGCAAATCTTCTAATTTGGGGCCGTAATAACCACCCTGTATCAACGACTGTTCAAGTTCGTTCAATGTGTCTTTCATGGTTGGAGTGTTTTACAAGAACATGTCAAAAAGCTTGTTGACAGCCTCCTTGAGGGATTTGATGCAGGATTTGCCCGAGGTGTTGCATTCGCCGCTGAGGGTTTTCACGTAGCCGGCTCCTCCCTGGATTTCGGCCATCATGTCCTTACTGATTACAGAGGCGCCAATCACGTCCTTCATGTCAGCTTGTTTCCAGTTTTCAATCAATTGGTTGGTTTTCATGGTTTGTATAGATTATGCTTATGGGTTACTGTTTTCGGGGTATCACCCTGCTCCCGACTTTGGCCAAAGTCATTGATAAAATGAATATAGCATTAAATCAATGTTGACACAAAGTAAACCAATTGGGCTGTGAATTGCAAACGTGAAAGTGTTAAAAACACCTTTCGGAAACGTTAAAAGTAACAATATATTAACAATGAGGCGGTTGGGTGGTGCGCATTCTGATCAGGTAATCAGCATGTAAAAAGAGAGGATGGAAGCAATAGGATGTGTCAGAAGGCCAATTTGAAACCCGTCATGAAGGTTGTGCCCGGCATGGTGTAATACCGATTGGTCTCGTAGTGTTGGTTTAGCAGGTTGTGTCCGTGCAAAAAGAGGGTCAGGTAGGGCCTGAGTTGCCAGTTGACGTTGGCGTTCAAAAGAGTATAGCATTCGAAATGAGGTGGCAACAGAGGATTGGCAAGGGTGTTCAGGTGATCGATGTGCCGCACGTTGCCTGCCAGTACAAAAGCCTTGAAGCGGTAGCTGGCGCCGAAAAACAGTTGATGCCTTGGCGTGGCGTACACCGGATTGGTCAGGTGTTGGTAGGTGTAGGTGAATTCGGTGGTCAGGGCAGCTGTCGGATTGAATGAAAGGCTGCTCTCCAGACCTTTGTTGTCGAGCGCGCCGGCATTTCTAAGTCCTTGCATCGGTACGGTAACGATCAGGTTGTCGCCAGTTAGCCAAAAGGTTGTCAGTTCCAGGTGCCCCTTCCACCAGGGCAACAGTTGGGCCCAGCCCAGTTCGTAATTGGTGACGGATTCAGGCATCAGATCGACGTTGTGGTTCCATAAAAAGAGTTCCCTGATGGAAGGACTGCGGAAGCCTTGTGCATAGGATGCCTTGAGCGTACTTTTTGGCCATGGTTTCCAGGCAATGCCTGCCGAAGGAATCCAGCGGTCTCCCCAAACGGAGTGGTGTTGCCAGCGCAGGCCGGCGTTGAGTTCTACCTTATCAAGTAATGACTGCCGGACAAAGGCGAAGATCCCGGCGTCGGTAACCGTGGTGTCGATCAATCGTCCGGGTCCATTGAGGTGGTTGGAGGCTTTTCCACCGTACTGATTGCCGTCAACGCCCAAACTTAATGTGTTGCCTTTAAATAAGTTGAGCGTTTCCTGTAGCTGGATACCCAGGTGGTTGTCGGTGGAGTGGAAGCCGTCGCTGATGCGGTGTTCGCCGAAATTGTGGAAGACCTTGCCCGAAAACTGGTGCTTGTCACCCGATTTTTCCAGGGAAAGAGCCCAGTAACCGCGTTGAATGTCCATTTCGCTACCGGCTACAGCACCCAGCGTGTCCGGACCTGGATCCTGAGCGGTGAAAGAAGCCAGGCTGGCATCGGCCTTGATGTGGAGGGTGGGAGAGAAGGCATACCCCAATTTGAGGTAGCCGTTGGTCAGTTTAAACGGAGCGTTGGGACGGTGCCCTTCGGTGGCGTCGTGGTTGATGGAGGCATACAAGCTGAAAGGCCCTGCGCCATAGCCGACAGCAGCCGACAATTTCCTGGTATCGTGAGTGCCAATGGCCACCCTGGCATTGCCCTTCCATCCTTCTTGTATGGTTTTACGGGTAATCAAGTTGATGACACCGCCCATAGCGTTGGTGCCGTACAACAGGGAACCAGGCCCCCTGATCACTTCCACCCGTTCAATGTCGGAGGCTACATAGCTGTCGGCCAACGGATGCCCAAACAAACCCATCAGCTGAGGATGCCCGTCGATGAGCATCAATACCCCCGTGGTGGGTGCACTGCCCACTCCCCTGATGCTGATCTGGCCGGCTGCCCCACCGGATACACCAAAACCGGTAATGCCACGCTCAGTCACAAACAAGCCGGGGACCCTGCCATTGAGGACGGGTAGGATATTTGATTCACCGCTGGCCTCGATGGCTTCCCTGGTGACAATGGATACCGACAGGGGTACATAGTCTTTGTGAACCGTGAGGGGTGTACCCGTGACGACAACCTCACGAAGGGTGTCCTGAAGGTTGGAGTCATGGGCTTGTATCGATAATGGAAAGAGGCTGAGGATGGCCAGGGCGAAAAGAACGTGACGCATGCGGCTGTTTCTTTGATGATGGACAAAGGTAGGGAATCTATGGGGAATTTTTTTACCTTTGCCCCGCTTTTGCCTCGAACAATAGGCAGAACGTGTGCTTGAACACCACGTAAAAAACAAGATTATGAAGAAACAAGTCTCTGTGGCCTATATGGTCAGTGGCATGCTTTTCACAGTGTGCCTGATAGTTGCCAACATCGTCGAGCAGAAGCTCATCCGCATCGGACCCATCGAGGCCACCGCTGGTCTGCTCATTTTTCCCATCTCTTACATAGTAAACGATATCATTGCTGAGGTTTGGGGCTACACCAAAGCCCGACTCATCATTTGGTGCGGTTTTGCCATGAATTTCCTGGCGGTGCTCATATTTCACCTGAGCATTTGGGCGCCGGGTTCTGAAAACTTCGCAAATCAAGATGCCTTCAGTCTTGTCTTGGGCAACACCTTGCGGTTGGTCGGTGCGAGTTTTGTCGCCTTTTTGGTGGGTTCCTTTCTCAATGCCTATGTGATGAGCCGGATGAAGATTCTGCAGAAGGGTCGCCATTTTTCCATCAGGGCCGTCTTGTCCACCCTGGTTGGTGAAGGGGCTGATTCGCTGGTCTTTTTTACCTTGGCTTTCTGGGGATTGATGCCCACCAAGGCGTTGTTCCTGTTGATTTTGACGCAGACGGCCATGAAAACGGGTTACGAGGTGCTTATTTTGCCGTTGACCAATGTGGTGATTAAGCGTGTGAAGCAAGTCGAGGGGGTGGATACGTACGATACGGCCATTTCCTACAATCCGTTTAAAGTAAAGGATCTTTGATTCCATCAAGCCGCTATTAGCTTCTTATCTTTTAGATGCAGCTTCCTATAGCGAATAGAACACTAAAACTCTTCGAGGCCGCTTCCCTTACGGTGTCGGGTGTTGTCTCCAGTACCCGTTCCTCAGGGCTGGTGAACGCTTCGACATCGGCGCCAATCGCTCGTCTCAAGTGACTCGCGAGGTTGGTCTTGCCGATCTCAAAGCATTCCCTGGCACCCTTCGTCAATGTTACTGGATTCAACACCCAACCCCTTTGGCGGTCCGCTACCGCAGTAATACCATTCAGCAGTTACCCAGTAGAAAAGTCCCTGAATCCAGGACAGTAGCACTACAGAGCGTTCGATGGATCGGCAGATGACAGCTGAAAGGAACTTAATTTCACAGGAATAACCAGAAAAAAAACAAATGGAGTAGGAGAAGCCGAAAATCCCTTTATTTTTGTTCCTCAGTAGAGCCTCCCGAGGAAAAACCATCGAAAACACACTATGATTAAAGAAAACCGCTTTAACCACTACTCCTTTAGGTTTGGTGACCGCTATGACGGTTGGCGCGTCCGTAATGTTGACACTGTCTTTTCTGTCATTCCCTATTTCCTACGTACCCGCATGGACGCCCAAAACTTCTTCGAGGAAAGCGTCAACATCGACCACATTGAAGAGTTTATCAAGCAAAACAGGGAGCGGATACCCAACCTGTCCATTATGCACGTGGTGATGGCGGCGTTGATCAGGCTCATATCCCAACGACCCAGTCTAAACCGTTTTGTGATTTGGACAAGATATTTGCCCGCAATCACCTCAATTTTTCCATAGCCGTAAAGCGTTCCCTGAGTGACGATGGAGAAGAAACGCTGATTAAGCCTTACTTTCAACTCACTGATACCCTCGAAGATGTGGTGCGGAAGGTGGCCCTGGAACAAGCCAACAATCAGCAGGTTGGACAGAAAAATTCATCGGACGCCATCTCGAAGATGCTAGGCTACCTGCCCGATTTTCTACTGAGGTTTGTTGTTTGGTGTCTGCTGCATATGGACAAGGTAGGTATCATGCCCACCTTTATCAACCAGGCCAGTCCCTGGCATTGCAGCATCTTTCTGACCAACATCGGCTCCATCGGTGTGGAATCCATTTACCACCACCTTTACGAGTTCGGTACCTGCAGCATGTTTGTGGCCATGGGTAAGAAAACCAGAACCCACGTACTCGACAAAGAGGGGGTCCTTTCTCCCCGAAAAAGCATCCAGCTCAAATTTGTGCTCGATGAACGCATCTGCGATGGTTTCTATTATGCCTCTTCCATGCGCTTGTTAAGCAAGTATTTGGCTGATCCTTCCATCTTACTGTCGCCCCCTGAAAAGGTGGTCATCGATGAAGGCGTGCGCAAAAAACGCTGAGAGCCCTCGCTGTCTGCCAACTATTTCGTATCTTTGTATCATGGCAAACGCCTGATAACCAATCTTAAAATTGACAGTCTATGAAGCAGTTGGATACCACTTTCATGCATCCGAGCGAGCAAATCAACATCATTATCGGTCGCATCTACCGTAGTGGCATGACCACTACATCCGGTGGCAATATTTCCATCAGAGACGAAAACGGTGATGTTTGGATCACCCCTTCCGCCATCGACAAAGGATCCCTGACCCCCAAGGATATTGTTTGTGTGAAAAAAGACGGCACCGTCATCGGTCCCCACAAACCATCGTCCGAATACCCCTTTCACAAAGCCATCTACGACGCCAGACCTGAACTGACGGCCGTGATTCATGCCCATCCTCCCGGATTGGTGGCTTTCAGCATCACAAGAGAGATACCCAGCACAAACATCGTACCCCAGGCTCGTTACATCTGTGGTGAGATTGGTTACGCCCCCTATGGATGCCCGGGTAGTGAAGATTTGGGTGCCAAAATAGCCAATGAATTCCTCAACCCCCGTTACAAGGCTGTGATCATGGAAAACCATGGTGTAGTCCTGGGAGGCACCGATATGATGGATGCTTATCAACGGTTTGAGACCCTTGAGTTCTGCTGCCGTACCTTGGTCAAGGCCGGCCAACTGGGTAAGGTGAACACGTTGACAGACGCTCAGATCAACGACTACCAGCACCGCATTCCTCACAATATCTCGCATTTCATGGATGTCAACTATCCCTCTGAGGAAAGATCCATCCGTTCCGATATGGTGCGCATCATTCGCCGGGCTTGCGACCAGGGTTTGATGATTTCCACTTATGGCACAGTGTCTGTTCGTTGGAAGGGCAATGATTTTCTAATCACCCCCAGGGATGTGGCCCGTTGGGACATTACGGCACAAGACCTTGTCCAGATTAAAAACGGTCAGGCTGAAGCCGGCAAAACCCCGAGCCGTTCGGTCGCCTTGCACCATGCCATTTACAAGAAGAACCCACATATCAATTCCATCATCACGACTCAACCCCCCAACTTGATGGCTCACGCTGTGAGTGGGAGTAAGTTTGATGTTCGCACCATTCCGGAAAGTTGGATTTTCCTCAAGGATGTACCGACCATACCTTTTGGCACACTCTACACAGAGGTTGATAAAGTGGCCGCTTTGTTCGAAAACAACAGGGCAGCTTTGGTGGAAAATGACTGCTTCTTTGTCACAGGTGACAAGTTGATCAACACCTTTGACTACCTGGAAGTGGCCGAATTCAGTGCCCACTCGTTGGTGATGGCTGCGGCAGTAGGTCCGTTGCGTCCCATTGGCGAGAAAGAAATCGAAGAATTGAGGGTCGCATTCAACGTGAAATAATCAGGGCATGCGCGGGGTGGATGCCATCCTTGTGAGCCCAATACGGCGACCGGCCTTCAATCTGGCAGCTGAAGAGCACCTGTTCACCCATCGTGGTGATACGGTGCTTTTTCTGTATGCCAATACCCCTGCTGTGGTGTTGGGCAATAATCAAACCATAGATACCGAAGTGAACCAATCCTATTGCGCAGCCCATGACATACCCATTGTGCGAAGATTGTCCGGTGGTGGGGCCGTTTTTCACGATGAAGGCAATCTGAATCTCTGTTTGCTAGGCAACCGCGAACCGGGACGTTATCCCTTGGATGAGGGCGTGACAAGCCTCCTGCAAACAGCCTTGCACCATTTTGACCTTCCAGTAACCATGGGCGATCGTAAAGATCTCTGGCTGGAAGGTCGAAAAATTGCAGGTACAGCTTCTCATTTTAACCGAACCAGACGCCTGCACCACACCACCCTCCTTTACGATACGGACTTGACACTGTTGGAAGCTGTATTGAAAGCCCATCACCCAGGGTATGCCCCCCAAAAAGGGAAAACCATCGCCTCGGTGTCCAGCCCCGTCACCAACATCAAACCATACCTGTCGGCCAATCACCTGCCAGTCCCCTCGACCAGCCTGTTTATCGACCAGTTGACAACGGT
>JAAYBL010000040.1 GCA_012718945.1 Bacteroidales bacterium | reverse complement strand
GAATCAAGACTGACGGCTACATCGGGCGATACGCCCCACTCAGTGTGGTTCATGGCGGCATCAAACATAGGACAGGCTGAAAAGCGCAGCATCCATCCATTGGGCAATTCATTGGACAAAGGCAATCCTCCCCCGCCACCGGTCTGGTCTCCCAAAATGGTGGCCCTGGGTGCCGCCTTCATGCGGACCACGAAATCATTGGTGGCACTGTAGCAGTGACGATTGGTCAACACCACCACCGGTTTATGCCAACGTAGCGCACTATCCTTGGCCACCGTGTACATGGGAGATGGCTCGGAAAAGGCCGCATGACCATCGCCTGTCTTGTGGGCAATGTAACCGGTCAGGGTCTTTTTATCCATGAAATACGACGCCAACTCTTCCGATAAAGACAAGGAGCCTCCTCCATTGTCTCTGACATCCAAAATCAAGCCCCTACAGGCCTCAAATTGCTTAAAAATAGCCGATACCTGGCTTTGGGTGAACGTATTCGAAAAGCTGCTGAAATACATATACCCCACGCGTCCGGCGTCAAAGGTCGTATAGTGAAAACCACCGACCATACGGTAGTGATAACCCAGGTAACGGTTACTGTATAAAAGCGCTGAACTGAAATTTGAAGGATAATCCTGAAACCAGGACCAATACCGACTCCTGTCGAAGGGTGAGTACAGGTTGACATGTCCATCTTTCAATTCTCCCAACAAGGCTGCCAGCAAATCAAACAGCTCTATGTCATCGGAGACAGTATCCAAGGCTGGCTTGTACACCGTGTACAAGGAATCCCAGTTTATGGCCTTGTAATCAAGGTAACAATAACGCGTGTCGATCAAGTGCCACAAGGCATCGAAGTTGCCTTCTTTGGTGTTTGGAAAAAAAGTAGGCTCCTCCACGCAACCAACAAAGGTCAACGGTAGTAAAACAAACCATAAACGGAGGTGTTGCAGTCTTTTCATACGACACTAGCTGGCACGTTATCGATCAACACGGACATGGCCGGGTTTAGTAAGTAAAGGGAAGCCGGAAAACACGGCCATATCTAAAGAGCAGCCTGCCATGATGCCCCAACCTTGTTCTTTGAAGACCATATCGGCTGTTTCATAGGCCGCCATTTGACCAGAGAAGCCAATGCTCAATACAACCGATTTCAGGGGAATATCAAGCGTATAGAGCATGGACAAGGCATTCTTATTATGCAGGGAGCTTACGTGAAAAACCTCATCGTATTGATTGTAGGTCAACCACTCATAATACGACTGGCCCCGCACTGGTGCAAAAAAGCACCCAACCAGGGGCGACTTCAAATCAGCCTTTAAACGCCAGGGGCGTTGGCCAATGGGTATGTCATAGGTCAGGGTTGCTCCTAGCAATACATCAACAGAAAGATCCATGTTGTAAGGATTGTTCACGTTTCTGGGCAACTGTTTCATGCCAAAACCGGCGCCAAACAAGGGACCTAGTGCTGCTTTAACACCATATACCGGCTTAAAAGCGTAGAGGGTCCCGAGTCTGTACAACAAATTGATCCTGGAGAGTGAAGCCGTCGAAGCCTCGTTGCTGGCTACGGCAACAAGTCCTTCCAGTTGTTGATACAACATCAAAGGCCATTTACCGGTTGAAGAGGGATCCAATGTGGTCAGGTTGAAGCATAACCCCGACCCATCATAAGGCACACTGGACAGATAGCCGTCGTACAACGATTGGGATGTCACACCCACCAACCAACGGTGGTTGGAAAAGCGTGTTTCAATACCTGAGGTTTGTGTTTGAGCCCCAGCATCCATGGCAAAGGTACAGAAGCACCAGCAAAGGAGCATCAAGTACGTGTTAATGTATTGGCGTCGTTTCATTGTTGGGCTAACCATAACGGCTTGGAAACAAAGGTAAGAACTCCCATCATCCCACCAAAAAAAAGGCGCCCGAAATTCGGACGCCTTTTCAATGAAGGGTATGTCAGCTTATTTGACAAGAACTTTCGTTACTTCGTTGTTGATCTTCACGAAGTAGAGACCTTGTTTAACACTGATTTGTGAAGGATTCAATACATTGATCTGACGACCGGCAATGTCATAGACAGACACGCGTTCGTTGGTCAAACCGGCGATATTGATCACACCGTTGCTGGTGTAAACCGTGTATGCCCTGGTGGCCTTGCTGGTACGTTCCAAAGCAACAGGAGCGTTGTACCTGTCGGCAGGAATACCGAAGTAAGTCAACTGGAAGTCATCCAATTGGATGAAGCTGGAAGAAAGAGCCCCCAAAGTGATAGGTTCACCGATAAAAGCTTTGAATGCTACGCTGAGGGTTTGCCATGCATTCTTGTTGGCCCAATCACCACGTACCCATGAGGTATCGCCTTGACCAAACTTTTTGCCTTCAACCTGTGCAAATTTGCCCACTTTGGCAAAGAGACGAGCATCGTAACGGAGCGTATCAGTTTTGCTGGGAGCACTTGCATCACAACGTGCCTTAGCAGTCAAAATGTAGTTACCAGTAGCCGGAGCGACTACTTTCTGAGAGATTTTGAATGT